>CALWTN010000019.1 GCA_944384475.1 uncultured Clostridia bacterium | reverse complement strand
CGCAACAGACTATGTAATAATGAATGGCACATCAGAGGTTGCCATCAATCAAACTATTGAGCTTGGAGACATAACCTACACCTACAAATCATTTGAAGGGAAAAACATCATCTTGCAAGCTTCGATTAACATAACACCAGGTGATGATCAAGAAAACGAAAACGACAAATTTATCACCTTGAATGGCAAAAAATATAAGCTGACAATAGCAGAAAATGCGATTACGAAACAAGACGAGATAAAGCAGATTGGCGACAAGACGCTTGAAACTCCTTGCCCAATAGCAGAAGGAGGCTCGTTTAAGATTGACAACAAAACATTCTTGTTGCAACTCGATGATGAAGGTGAATTAACAAGCTTTACAGTTGAGTATGAATCAGATGACGTCAAGTCAGCAGATATTTCTGGCGCAAACTACACCCACACAGCCACCATATCCTTGGATTTTGAAGATACTAAAACAACGCTTAACTGCAAGCAAAAAACTGGCAGAGGCGCTTATCTTGCAACTGACAGATCTCTTCGTGCATTGACAAGTGTTGATGATAATGAAGTAAGTGGAGGAAGCGAAGAAGAGGGGCAAGGCTCACAACAAGAGACAACGATAGACAGATGGGACAACGTGCCTTACAGAGACCTTTCAAACAAACAGTTCACAGTTCCAACAATGCCGGGCTGGATTTATGGGGCAAACGACAACACAGACATAACCGTTGTGATTACGCTTGCCTACAAGCAAGGCGTTGTAGGAGAAGAAGAAACATGCGAGGTGTCTTACAACGCCAACATCACACGAAATCCAAAATTTACCTCTAAGAAAACTGTCGTGATGGACGGACAAAGCTTTAACTTAGGCGAGTATATTGAGACAGAGCTCAGAAACGGAACTGAGACGCCAGCAACAACCTTCTACGATGACACATTGCTTGTTAAAGTTCCAGCGCAGGGACAGGTGCAACTTTCAATCACATTCAAAGAAGGCGAAAATAAAACAAACGTCACCAGAACGATCACAAACGACATCACTGGAAGAATAGTGAGCTCATACATCAGTCTTTCAGAATGGTATGGCAAAACCTTAGACACCAATGTTGACATCTACATCAACTGGAGTTCGCCATCTGAAGGTGCGTCTGTTTGGTATCATGGATCTCAAAACCAGCAGTCATCAACTTCTGAAAATGATGAAGCATTGACGGCGGGCGATAATCAGGCAACATACATTGAAATTGTTGAAGATACAGAAACGGAGATTAGTTTTGAGAGCCTGCTTGTCACAAACGACACCCTCTACATCGAACATGCTGGAAGAATCTCTGGCAGCGACTACTTCTCAGTTAAAAAATCGTATGTTATTGAAGTTGGTGGGCAGTTCTATCAATACAAGCACGACTTTAAGTTGACCACGCTTTACACTTACTTTGATGACGGACTTACAGGCGGCCAAACCATTAAGACGATAACCAGAACAAGTGGCGATGAAAACATTTTGTGGGATAGTGATAAGGGTTACAAAATTCCTATTAATATTTGGGGAAAAGGAATAACCCTGTATCAAGCGCAAGACAGCACAACGGGCAATTTGCAACAATCCGCAGATGGTTTTGTTGATTTGGGCACAGGAAACGTTGATTACGACACTTTGCGATTTGACGTTGCTCCGTATGCAGGTGTGCCACCAACAGCATTCTTTGATGATGATGGCAAAACGCTTTGGACTGGTGCTAATTATCAAATTGGACAAAACCAATACATTAGAGTAAACGTTTATGTAAAGGTTTCAGGCGGCCCTGACCAACCTTTATGGCAAGATCGCAGTGGCGAAAAATTGCTTGGGTTTATAATCCTTTATCTTACTGGGGAGACAGGTGCTCAGCAGCCAAGTAACTAGCGTCATAAACTATCAATAAAAATGTCAAAGCAAAACGCTTTGGCATTTTTTAATTTATGGATATAATATTATTATGCATTGGGCGTTTTGGGTGTTTTTGGCGTTTGGCATTCTTGCCGTAACAAACCTACTGCTTTTGGTGGGCATGATTTTTCTTGAAAAGAAAAAGCCGCAAACAATTATTGCGTGGCTTGCAATATTAACCTTTTTTCCTGGAATAGGCTTCATTTTCTACGTTTTGCTGGGCAGTGGGCTTAGCCATCGTGTGCGAAAGATGATCAAGCGCAAGGCTATTTCTGAGCGAGACGTGTTAAAAAACATTCGTGGAATGAAAACTTTTTCAGAGGTGAGCGGGGTTCGTTCGCTTTCCAAGGATGTGGATTTATTAAAATTGTGCATGGATATGGGCGGCTATCCGTGTCTTGGCAATGACGTTAAAATATTTTGCCATGGGCTTGAAAAGATTGCCATATTGAAACAGGATTTGTTGGAGGCAAAAAAATCAATCAACATGGAGTATTACATCTTCGCCAACGATAAAGTTGGCAAAGAGATTATGCAAATTCTCATTCACAAAGCCAAACAAGGTGTTAAAGTCAAGCTGATATACGATTCTGTCGGCAGTAAAAGATCGCCAAAACGCTTTTTTAGACAGTTGCAAAAAGCGGGTGGCGAGGTTGCTGAGTTTTTTCCGCCATTTATGCATATCAGAATGATCAACTTGAAGCTCAACTATCGAAATCACAGAAAAATTGTTGTCATAGATGGCAAAATTGCTTACACCGGCGGCATTAATATACGAGACGATCACATGGGCACAAATCGCAAACTTTCGCCTTGGCGTGATGCCAGTGTGCGCATCGAAGGCGGAGGCGCATATCCTCTTCAAAACATCTTTTTAGACGATTGGCGCTATGCAAGTGACGACAAAACGCCCGTTGAAAAATATATCAAACAATATTTCCCTATGCCAGAGGTTAAAGGCGATGCCACTGTGCAGGTGATCACCTCTGGGCCTGATGGCAAGTTGCAGAAGATTAAAGAGGTCTTCATCAAAATGATCGTCTCCGCAAAAAAGAGGGTCTATCTGCAAACCCCTTATTTCGTTCCCGATGACGCTTTTCTCTCTGCCTTAACAATAGCCAAAAAAAGCGGAGTTGACGTGCGAATAATGTTGCCGGGCAAGCCTGACAAAAAAACCGTGTTCATGTCCACACTTTCTTATGCAAGAGAGATGGCGGAGATAGGCGTGAAACTCTATTTCTACAACGGCTTTATGCATGCAAAAACTTTGCTTGTCGATGACAACAAGCTTTCAATAGGCAGTTGCAATTTGGACAATCGTTCTTTTGGCTTAAACTTTGAATGCACGGCAATTTTGTATTCGGAGCAGCTCAACAAGCAGTATGCAGAATATTTTGAAGAGGATATGGCAAATTCGGTGCTTGCGGATGATGGATATTTTAAAAAAGCGCCTATTTTCAGTAAAATGGGGCAGGCGATATTTAGACTGTTTGCGCCGTTGCTTTAAAAAACAAGAGGCTAACCTCTTGTTTTTTGCAGTTTTCTGTCAAATTCCTTTATGATTTTTCTGCGGTCGGCTTGATAGATTAGGCTGATGTGGCTTTGTTGTGCCTCTTCAAAAATTGTTTGCCCACGCTTGCGGCCGTCAGTGGTGTTCACCTTCACTAAAACGGGTTTGGTTTTAAAATATTGCGGTTTTACAATTGACATAACTGCGCACAAATCGTGAGTTGCAAATTTATCGGCGGGCAGCAGCAGATCGTGATAGCCGTTGTATAGGTTTTTAACAGCCTCGCCAGTTTTGCTGAGTTTTGCCCATCTGTCTAAGATTGGCTGGGTTAGGTATGTGTTAAGCCCAATTTCTTTGGGACTGAAAACAATCGGTATGCCAGATTTTACTATGATGTCGCAAGCATCCGGATCGCAATAGACATTGAAGCCTGCATATTTTGTTATGCTTCCGCTGCCGTCCAGCGAGCCGCCCATCACCAAAATTTTTTGAATAAAAGGTGTTATTTGCGGGTATTTTTGAAGAGCCAGCGCAACATTTGTGCTCGGGCCTTGGCAAACTATTGTCACCTCATTTTTATTGTTTAGCACAGCGTCACGCAAGGCCTCGCTTGCGCCATATCCACGGCTGTTGATTGGTTTAAGTTTGGTTTGCGTAACTTCAATAACATTTCCCAAACCTTTTTTGCCGTGCACACCCAATTTTGCAGGCAAGGCTTTTTTTAGCGGCTTGCTGCTGCCTTTAACAACAGGGATTGAATATCTAGCAAAATTTTGGGTCATATAAAGTGTGTTAAGCGTGCTTTGATTGACTTTGACATTGCCGCCGATCACGCTTATGAGCTTTATATCAAGTTCGTCACATAAAAAAGCATACAGCAAAGCGATTGCATCGTCTACTCCAGTGTCGACATCTAAAATTATCTTTTGTTTTTTCAAGTTTTCACCTTCTGTTTATTATTTGCAAGAGTTTATATATTTATTTTATTCAACAATTTTAAAATCGCCATCAGCATTCACGGTGTAAGTAAAAAGCCCGCCGCTTCTTACAACCGTGATTTGAAAGCTATCATTTGGTCTGATCGTCAGCAAAAATTCTTCAAACTCAAAAGTGCGGCTAAACTCTAAGTTTGTGTCGTTTAGCGTTATCGAAACAATTTTATCGCCTTCTTTTAAGATTTCAGCGGCAGCGTGAGAAGCGGATGAAACAATGACGTCTTCTTTTATATACACCAGTTTGGTTTCTTCGTCATAGACGGATTGATTGTTTTGGCTTGTCACCTCAGCACCAAAATTAAAGACGTAGAGATGGGTGTTGCCATAGTTTTCGTATTGATACAAAATATTATCAACAACATTTTTCACAAGGGCAGAAGGGATTGCATCACCAACGTTTTGCGCATCATCGCTTCCAGCATTTACTATGCCAATCAAGCGCCCCTTTTCATCAAACAACCCTCCGCCAGAGTTACCTCCATTTATTGGAGCATCGGTGCGCAAACATCTGATCACCACATCGTAAAAATCGGAGTATTGAATGTATTCTGACTCCACGCTCACAATACCAGTTGTGGCGCTTATTCCGTAGCCAAGCGGATTGCCAATCGCAATAGCCGTTTGCCCTAAATGTGCAGGCTGCTCACAAAAAGTTGCTGCTTTTGCGTCACTGTTTTTGAGAATGTCGCTGTTTTCAATTTTTAAAATTGCAAGGTCATATTGCAACGAGCCGCCAACATATTCGCATTCGATTGCCTGCGAACCATAAACAAAGCTCTTTCCACCAAAAGCGTTGGTTGAAATGTAAGTGCCTTCATAGCCATATAACTCCAGCATAATTTTATCTGCAATATGGTTTGAACTTGTATAGTCTTCATCATACACAACATGATAGTTTGTGATTACATAGGCATCTCCAGCGTCTTTGTCAAGTTGGTAAATAACTCCAGAGCCAGCGCTGTATACGGAATTCAACCCGTTGCCAGTTGAGCTTTCGGCATAAATGCTTACAACGCTTAGCACGGCGCTGTTTATCGCCTCTTGAATATCCGAAGTTGTAATTTTATCAACTGTAACCGTGGGAGAGACATACGTTGTGGACACGCCGCACCCAACAAAAAGAAAACAAGGCAAAATCGCCAATGTGACAAATAAAAATTTTTTAAGACCTTTCATCTAAAAACCTCATAAAGATATTATACTTAATTTTTCGACTTTATGCAACATGATTTGACTTTTGACAAGATATGTGATATATTTTTTACATAAAGAGGGAGAAATAAAATGTGGTTTAAAAAGAAGGATAAAAAACAGGCAAAAAAGCAAGAACTTAAACAGGAGCAGACAAGCAAAACTAAAAAGCCTGTAAAAACAGAACAGCCTAAAAAAGTGAAGGAAGAAAACAAGGCGGAGGAAAAACGTTCCAAAGGGGTTAGACCTTCCTATCGTGTCATATATGATATGAGCGAAAAGGTTTGGCTTATTAAAAAAGACGGAGCAAAAAGGGTTATACGAAAAGTTGCAACCAAAGCGGAAGCCACAAAGATTGCAAAGGAGCTTTCGGAAAATCAAAACCTCAACCTTACGATACATAAAAAGGATGGAAAATTTCAAAAAAAATCGTAACACAACTTGGCTAAGCCAAGTTTTTTGTTTGCATTGTGTCATATTTACTTGAAAAAAAATGTGTAATGTGGTAAAATATTCCAGTTTTATTTTGAGGGGCGGGGATGAAAGAAGAAAAGGAATATTTAAGCCACGTTGAAAGCGTGCTGGATGACGAGATAGAGCAGGCTAAACAAGGCGTCAAAGTGCAGCAGCAAAGTTACGACAAACTTCAAAAGGATTTTTCTTACTTTTTTTATGATAGCGACAGTATTGAAATTTCAAAATATAAAACAGCGCTATCCGAAATACAGTATCAAATAAGTTTTTTGAATGACAAACAAGAAAAGTTGGCACGACAAAAAAACAGACCATATTTTGCACGCATTGACTTTAAAGAGAACGGAGCAAAAAGTGCGCAAAAATATTACATAGGCTTTTCGCATATTGTTGATGGAAAAAACTCGCTGGTGTTTGATTGGCGTGCGCCAATAAGCAGTTTGTATTATGATTACGATGCTGGCGAGGCAGAATATGAAGCGCCAGACGGAAAGGTGACGGGCGAAATTACACTTAAAAGACAGTTTGGCATTTCAAACGGACATCTTGATTACTATGTCGACACCGATCAAAACATAAATGATGAAATTTTGCAACAGGTGCTAAGCAAAAACGCATCCACAAAGATGAAAGAGATTGTTGCCAGCATACAAAAGGAGCAAAACGCCATCATTCGTGAGGAGCGCTACAAAACCATTCTTGTGCAAGGTGTGGCAGGATCGGGCAAAACCAGCATAGCGCTGCATAGGGCAGGCTGGCTACTGTATAAAAGGCGAGGCGAACTGACCAGCAACGACATTTTAATCTTATCGCCATCCAATTTGTTTTCAAGTTATGTCAGTGACGTGCTGCCAGAACTTGGCGAAGATAACGTCATTGAAACCACTTTCTCGCACATCGCAAAAACAGAACTTAAAAAACCGCTGATAACTCGTGAGCAGCTTGTTGATGAAATATATAAATGTAAAGATCAAGAAAAGTTAAACGAGATCGCATATAAATCGTCATTTGAATTTTTAAACGACTTATTAAAATTTTTGGATGAAGTATATGCCAAACTTTTTGCACCAACCGATTTGGTTTTTAAACCTAAGGATGCAAGCGAAAATTCTTACAATGCTTTTATTTTCACAAAGGAAGAGCTTAACCAGCTTTACTATGGAGCATTTGGCAAATTGCCAGTTAATAAGCGCATAGATTACATGGTGGATTATCTTGCCGAGCGATTTGGGCTGAAGCCAAGCGACACGGAAGCGATAAAACCACGATTTAAAAAAATACTATACAATTTCTTTCCTATTTCAGACATATTTAAAATCTGCAACGTCTTTTATGCAAGGATGGGGCTTAAACAACCATCGTTTAAGGAAGTCCCGTATGAGGACATTGCTCCGCTTTTGGTGATCAAAAATTATACGCAGGGGCTGAAAAACGAATATACAGCCAAATATGTGATAATCGATGAAATGCAAGATTTCTCGCCTGCGCACTTCTACTTTTTTAACAGCATTTGGGATTGTCCAAAGATTGTTCTTGGAGATATAAACCAGTGCATAGAAAAAACACTTTCTAAAAAATATCTTTTAGACTTGGCAAGATTTTTGAAGGCAAAAACAATCGTGCTTAACAAAACATATCGTTCAACTCGCCAGATTTCAGAGTTCAGTGAAAAGATGATAGGGCTTAAAAACGTTGTCAATTTCAGCAGAGAGGGCAGCGAGCCAAAAATTATCAAAACAACATCGACAGAGCATGCTTTGTTAAAATTGCTTAAAGAAAACGAAGGCAAGTTTGGACACACCGCAATAGTTTGCAAGAATGGGGCAGAGGTTGCGGAAGTTTCAAAAATGTTGCACAACAAAGTTAAATTTGAGGTGGTTCTTGGCAGTGATTTAACTTTTGATTATCCTTTGGTTGTCACAACGGCTTCAACAGCAAAAGGAATCGAGTTTGATCATGTCATAGTTCCATTTGCAGACGCAGAGAATTATCACTCTCCGCTCGACAGAAATTTGTTGTATGTTGCAACCACAAGGGCGCTACATCAGTTGGAATTTGTCTACGAAGGCAAAAAATCAAAGTTCTTAAAAAGGCATGATTATGCAAAAAACGATAAATAATTTGGTGTTACTGCCGCCATGTAGGATCATATAGTTTATCGTAACTTTAATTGCAGACAAAATCATACTAAAAAAGTCACCAGTGCAAAACTTAAAAATTGAAGTTTTGACAATTTTTAGCAAAAATTAATGTGGAAATGTGGATAACTTACCCAAAGTTACCCACATTCTACCCATAAATTGTCATATTGTATAAAAATAAGCAGTTTTGCATAAATATTTATATGTGGAAATGTGGATAACTTTTGCGGGGTTATGCTGCGCATTTCTGCCGCCCAAACGGGCAGCAGCGCAGCGTTTTTTCAAACGCTGCACCCCGCAAAAGATATCACTTCGGCGCACTCACCCTTGCAAGCAAGTTCGTGCTTCTCGTGATAACCTTTGCACCCTTCTATCATGGCTTGTCCTTGGAGGATTTAGTTTTGTTTTTTTGTTATTCTGCGCATTTCTGCCGCCTGAAAGGGCTGCAGCGCAGCGTTTTTTCAAACGCTGCAACCCCGCAAAAGAGGTCACTTCGGCGCACTCACCCTTGCAAGCAAGTTCGTGCTTCTCGTGATAACTTTTGCACTCTTCTATCACGGCTTGTCTTTGGAGGATTTAGTTTTGTTTTTTTTTGTTATGCTGCGCATTTCTGCCGCCCAAACGGGCAGCAGCGCAGCGTGTGTCAATGTGCGTTGCTAATTTATTTGACAATTTCGGCAGATTATTATAAACTTAATTGATTTAAGGAGAGAATTTTGGAAGAGAAAAAAATAGTTGCCAGAAAGTTGCAGGGATTTTGGGAATTGCAGCCAGAACAACAGGTGATTTTTGAAAATATGCTTGATAAAATCAAAGATGTTTTTAAAAGGCATTGTTTTTTGCCGCTCGACACGCCAGTTATGGAACTGTCAGAAATCTTGCTCGCAAAAAGTGGTGGCGACATCGACAAAGAGATTTATCGTTTTGTAAAAGGCTCAACCGATGCGTGCCTCAGATATGATTTAACCGTTCCGCTTGCAAGGTTTGTGGCAATGAATCAAAACACTATATCTTTTCCATTTAAGCGTTTTCAAATTGGCAAAGCTTATAGAGGCGAACGTCCGCAGAAGGGCAGGTTTAGAGAGTTTTATCAATGCGATGCCGACATCATTGGCGATGGTGAACTTTCGCTTGTCAACGATGCTGAGTGCGTTAAACTTTATGTCGACATTTTTAAAGAGTTGGCACTTCCTGTTCAGGTGGAGATTTCAAGTCGCAAGGTTTTGTATGGTTTAGTGAGCGGGCTTAATGAAGAGGACAAGTTTGCAAATATTGCCACAGCACTTGATAAAATTGACAAGATTGGCGAAAGCGGAGTTTGCGAACTTTTGCAACAGCTTGAAATTGAGCAATCTAAAATCAAAGTGCTGGTGGATTTTGTAAAAATCAACGGCAATGCTCAGGCGCTTGAAAATGCGCAAAAACTTTGCAGCGATTCAGCCTTTTTGGATGGTGTAAGTCAGTTGAAAGAGATTGATGGTTACTTGAAAGCGATGGGACTGGGCGAAGAAGATTACAAATTCAATTTCGCTATCATCAGAGGGCATAACTATTATACTGGCACGGTGTTTGAAGCATATTTAAAAAACAACCGCAGCGCTGGTGCGATTGGTGGCGGTGGAAGATATGATGACCTTGCAGGCTACTTTACAGACAGAAAGTTGCCGGGAGTTGGGATGAGCATAGGAATGAGTCGTTTGTTTGAAATTTTGCAACAGACCTCTCAGCAAGTTTCAAACTTTTGCAAATGTGCAATAATTCCTCTTGGCGAAACTTTGCAACAGTGTTTGGCTCTTGCTGGCTACTTGCAGCAAAACCTTGTCGCAGCAGAAGTGTATGCCGAAAACAAGAGTTTTAAATCAAAGATGAAAGAGGCCAACAAGCGCAACGTGCCTTTTGTTGTGATTATTGGCGCAGATGAAGTTAAAGAGGGGAAATATACTTTAAAGGACATGACAACTTCACAGCAACAAACTTTATCTAAGGAAGAAATTTTAAATATATTGGGGTAGATATGCTTATTACGATTGAAGGAGTTGATTGCTCGGGAAAAGAAACGCAATCAAAGTTGCTTGCTGAAAAATTGATTGCGCAAGGTAAAAAGGTGGCAAGGTTTAGCTATCCGTTCTATGACTCGCCGACAGGAAGAATAATTGGCAGACAATATTTGGGCAAAGATAACAACAGTTATTTTGAAGAGGGGGCTTCAAAAGTCGACCCTTACGTTGCGTCGCTTTATTTTGCAGCAGACAGAAAATACAACGAGCAGATTATAGAAAAAGCGTTAAAAGAAAACGATTTTGTGATTTTGGATAGATATGTCTATTCCAACATGGCGCACCAAGGCTGTAAACTGGATTTTGAAAAACAAGAGGCGTTTTTTAAATTTATTTCTAAACTTGAATTTGATATGCTTAAATTGCCTCAGCCAGATAAAATCATATTCTTATACCTGCCTGTTGAAGATATTAAAAAACTTAGAAGCAGTCGTAAAGAAAGGGCTGATGGGCATGAGGCGGATGATGAATATTTGTTAAAAGCCGATCAAACGTATCTAAAAATGAGCGAAATGTTTGGTTTTTACAAAATAAATTGTTCGCAAAATGGCAAAATTAGATTGCCAGAGGAAATTTCTACACAGATTTACAATTTTATTAAAAAATGAATCAAAACATAAAAAACAAACTTAAAATGCTTCCAACAAAAAGCGGCGTGTATGTCATGAAAAACGCAAGCGGCGCTGTCATTTATGTTGGCAAGGCAAAAAGTTTGAAAAACAGAGTCAGCCAGTATTTTAGAAATTCGCCAAAAGCCAGCAAGGTTCAAGCGATGGTTGATAACATCGATGACTTTGATTATTTCATCACTGTTTCCGAGCGTGACGCACTTGCTCTTGAAAGCAATTTGATTAAAAAATATCAGCCGCACTACAACATTTTGCTTAAAGACGGCAAGGCTTTTCCATACATTGCAATAAACATGAACGACCCTTTTCCAAAACTTCAAATTTTGCGAAAGGTTGGCAAAAAGGGCTATAAATATTTTGGGCCTTACTTTGCAGGGCTGAATGCGGCAGAGATTGTAAAGACCGCAAACTCTGCGTTTGGGCTTAGAACTTGCAGCCAAAAAATCACTCCAACATCGGTGGCAAAGCGGGAATGCCTAAACTTTTTTCTTGGGCTTTGCTGCGCGCCTTGCACCAAGCAGGTGGATCAAGCCGAATATGCCGAACGGCTGAAAAGGGCAATCAACTTTTTAAATGGCAATGATGATGAAATAGAAAGCGTTCTCACTCAAAAAATGAATCAGGCAGCCGAGAATGAGAACTTTGAAAGTGCACTTATCTATCGAGACAGGCTTAAAATGGTGGAAAAATTAAAGCAGCGCATTGTTGCCAATCTTCCAAAGGATGTAAACAAGGATGTGTTTGCGTATGTTACAGATGGGCTCAACGGCGTGATAACAGCAATGGTTGTTCGTGGCGGAAAAATCTTGGGCGTGATAAACTATGCTTGCGAGGATGCAAGTCTAGAAGAAGGGCAAACTTTGTTCAACTTTTTGCTGCAATATTACGAAAACATGATTGTGCCAGACGAGATTGTTTTAAGTCATCAAATTGAAGATGACAATTTGCTGTTTGATCAGCTTGGAAAAAAGTGTAAGCTGGTTTGCAATCCGCATGGAGTAAATCTCACTCTCTTAAACATGGCAAAAGAAAACGCCAAGGATTATCTTGAAAAGCACATCGACAAAAATAAAATCAAGTTTGCCAATACGCTAGGTGCGCTTGAAAAGTTGCAACAGGCGCTGGGTTTGCCAAGTTTTCCTAATCGCATGGAGTGCTATGACATCTCTCACATCAGCGGAACAAACAAATTTGCATCTATGGTGGTTTTTAAAGGCGGCGAGCCAAGCAAGGCGGACTACCGAAAATTTAAAATCAAAACCGTGCAAGGCTCAAACGACTTTGCGTCGCTTCAAGAAGCACTCAGGCGCAGGCTTAAAAGATTGAAAGATGGCGATGGCGAAAGTTTTAAAGAAGCGCCGGATTTGTTGATTATCGACGGCGGCAAAGGGCAGCTTTCATCTTGTCAGGAGATTTTGAAAGAGAGCGGGCTTGACATCCCAATGATTTCGCTTGCCAAAAGAATTGAAGAAGTTTTTGTGCCAAACCAAAGCCAGCCAATTTTATTAAAACCGGGCAGTGCGCAGTTAAAATTATTGCAGCGCATCAGAGATGAGGCGCACCGCTTTGCAATCACATTTCACAGGCAGACTCGCACAAAGATGCAGTCGCACAGCGAACTTGAAGAGATAAATGGGCTAGGCGCAAAAAAAGCGGCGGCACTTTTAAATGCGTTTGGCAGCATAGATCAAATTAAAAACGCAAGTGTGGACGAGTTAAAAATCGTCCCAGGCATCCACGAAGCGCTTGCCATTGAGATAAAAAAACATTTTCAAAACAAAAAAGAGAGTTAAGATTAAATCATTTTGAAACTAGTAGAGGAATTTAAAAGACCAAATCGCATTAAACAGTTTGCCTTTTTTATAAATTTAATTTATAAGTATATAAGTAATTTTATGATATAATGTAACTATATCTTAAGGAGACTAAAATGATAAAATATACTAAAGAAATGTTTGTTAGAAATGGTTTCAATGGGCGTATTACAAATGAATGGGACATTGTTGCATCTGCCTCTATTTTTAAAGAGGAATTTAAAACTGATGAAGCTGAGAAAGAAGTTATATTAAGTTATGCAAATGCTTTAAATTGTATAGCAGATTCATTATTAAAACAAAATCATTCGCCTGCAGTAATTATGACATTTCGAACCGATTCATTAACAATTCCATTTATATTTCTTGCAAGACATACAGTGGAGCTTACTTTGAAATATATCTGCAGATTATTAAATATTGAATTCAAACCCAGACATGGTTTAATTACATTATGGGATAAAATCATTGAAAAGTTTAACGGATGCGATTGTATACAGGACGACAATTTTGATGATATAAAAATTTTTATATGTGCTTTGGAAGAACTTGATTGTGACGGCTCTCGTTCAAGATACTCAAAAGATAACAATGGGAACCTATATAATGACAAACCAAAATTTATAAACGTTAAAAATATAAATAATTTTATCCAAGACTTGTTTGTCAAACTAGTAGATTTAATTATAATAAAAAGTTAAAACAAAAGATGCTTCTTTTAATGAAGCATCTTTTGTTTTCTGGTTTTAAAAGAGTGTGATTAAACTCTCTTTTTTGCTAAGCGTTTACTGCTTTGAATGAAATTGTTTGAGTTGCAATGATGTTTTCAGCGTTTGCTAAATCAACCAAATCAAGTTTCACGGTGTAGTCGCCGGCTTTCTTGGCGGTAACTTTAAATGTTGTTGTAACATCATAATCGTTGCTTATTGCAAAACCATTTGGTGGTCCCCAGTAGCCAACTTGCGCCACATCCCACTCTTGATCTTGTGTGTCGGTGGCTTTGAGTTCAAGATTGGTCTTGTCAGAAGCATTCACCTTAAT
>CALWTN010000018.1 GCA_944384475.1 uncultured Clostridia bacterium | reverse complement strand
TTCTTCATCCACTTTATAACCTTTTTCCAAGGCAAGTTCTTTTGTAAGCTCAACTGGAAAACCAAAAGTGTCATAAAGCCTGAAAGCTGCCTTTGCGCTGATAATGTTTTCAACCTTTTCGCCCTCTTTGGCAAAAAGTTTGTGCCTTTCAATGCCAGAGATAACCTTTTCAAATTCCCTGTGCCCATCTTCAATCGCCTTAGAAAATTTTGCAATTTCTTTTTGAAGTTCCTCTAAAATTTTCTGCTGATTTTTTGCAAGTTCTGAATAATCACTTGCATATTCATTTACAAAAAGGTTAATCAAAAATTCAAAATTTTCACTTGAAAAACCAATTTTTCTTGCATGGTTTATCGCTCTTCTAATCAATCTTCTTAAAATGTAGCCCTGTCCGACATTGCTTGGCACAACGCCTTTTTCATCGCCGAGCACAAAGGTTGCAGCTCGCAGATGGTCGACAATAATTCTTGCGCTTTTGATTTCAAAATTGCTGCTTTTTTGCTCAACAAAATCAACTGCCTGCTTTAAGCATCCAATTTCATAGACGCTGTCTTTGCCGTTTATTACCATCAGCGTTCTGTCTAAGCCCATGCCCGTGTCGACATTTGGACGAGATAAAAGTTTCGGCTTTGCGCCTTCACTTTCAACGTTATATTGCATGAAAACATCGTTCCACACTTCTAAATACTTTCCGCAATCACAAGCAGGCGAACAATTTTCGCAACATGCCTCTTTGCCAGTGTCAATAAACATCTCGCTGTCTGGCCCACAAGGCCCTTTGCCTCCGCCAAGCGCCCACCAGTTGTTTTCTTTTGGCAGATAAAAGATTTTTTTAACCCCGCACTCTCTCCACGCTTTGGCGCTCTCTTCGTCACGAGGTGCATTTTCATCGCCAGCAAACACGCTAACCGCCAAACTTTCAACAGGAATATTGAGATATTTTGGGCTTGTTAAAAACTCAAAACTATACTTAATCATCTTGGCTTTATCACATTCTCCAAGCGTCCAGCAACCCAGCATTTCAAAGCATGTCAAATGTCTTTCATCGCCCACTTCGTCTATGTCGTTTGTGCGCAAACATCTTTGCACGTTGACGATTTTATCGCCCGCAGGATGTTTTTCGCCCAAAAGATATGGCACGAGAGGATGCATGCCCGCCACCGTAAAAAGCACAGACGGATCATTCTCCGGCAAGATAGAATAGCCTTCAATTTTTTTGAAGCCCTTTTGTGTGTAAAAATCAAACCACATCTTTTTTAACTGTCTGTCAGTAATCATGTTTGCTCCTAAAAATAAATCTTTTTTAAATAAAGTCCTTGTGGCTGCATAGTTTTGCCTGCAAGAGCACGCTTGCCACTTTCAAGTGCGGCTTGCACTTGTTGGAGCGGGATTGCTCCTCTGCCAACATCCACGCACGTGCCAACCAAAATCCTAACCATATGCTGCATAAATCCGTTGCCGGTGAACTCGAAAATTAAATATTTCCCTTTTTTTGTAAGTCTGGCGTCATATATCTCACGCTCATAACTTTTCACTTGCGCCCCGCTTGCACAAAACGCTTTAAAGTTATGCTTGCCCACAAATAATTTTAAACACTGCTGCATTGCGCTTTCATCAAGTGGAAAATCGCAAGTTGCAACCAAATCATTTAAGATAGCGTTCTTTTTGCCTTTGTAAAGATAATAGCGATACGTTTTTTTCTTAACGTCAAATCTGGCATGAAAATCGTTGCCAACTTTTTTTGCACAAAGAACCTTTACATCGTCAGGCAACAAGGAGTTGACCGCCACAGCAATTTTTGAAACAGGAATTTCTTGGCTGCAATCAAAATGCGCCACCTGCGCCATTGCATGCACTTTGGCATCGGTGCGACTGCTTCCAACCACCGTAATTTGCTTGCCAAACAATTTAGACAGCGCCTTTTCCACTTCTTGCTGCACACTGCGTGCATTTTTTTGCCTCTGCCAACCGCAAAATTTGCTTCCGTTATATTCCAGCACCAGTTTAATTCTTTGCATGTAAAAATTATACACTTTTCGCTGCACAATTCCAAGCATTTCTTTTGAATTTTTTAGACTATGGAGTATAATAGCAGTAGGAGAAACTTATGAAAACAACCATTGACGGCAATTCAGCCGTTGCAAAAGTTGCTTATGCTGTAAGCGAAATAATTCCAATGTATCCAATCACTCCATCCTCGCCGATGGCAGAATGTTCATCACGTGCCGCAAGTCAAGGCGAAGTCAACATCTTTGGCGAAAGAGTGAAAATGATTGAAATGCAATCGGAGGCAGGCGCTGCGGGTGCTCTTCATGGTGCGCTGATCGGTGGTGCGCTTGGCTGCACTTTCACATCCAGCCAAGGACTGCTTTTGATGATTCCAAATATGTATAAAATGGCGGGCGAATGTCTGCCTGCTGTTATGCATGTGGCTGCAAGAAGCGTTGCTTCACATGCGCTTTCAATTTTTGGCGACCATTCGGACGTAATGAGCGTGCGCATGACTGGGTTTAACATGCTTTGCTCATGCTCCGTTCAAGAGGCGCATGACATGGCAATGATTGCACATATGCTCGCACACACATCACACATGCCAGTGCTGCATTTTTTTGACGGATTTAGAACAAGCCACGAATTTCAAAAAATTGATGTGCTATCAACTGAAAATATCAAAACTCTCTTCCCAATCAAAAGCAAACCTGAGTTTTCGCCACTATCCTCCTCCAACCCACGACAATTTGGCACTTCACAAAATCCAGATGTGTTTTTCCAAAACAGGCAAGCACGAGAAGAAAACTACAAAAAAGTTTTATCAGACGTAGACAGCATCTTTGCCCAGTTTGCAAAGGTGACTTCAAGAAAATATCGCAAATTTGACTACTACGGCTCTGCAAACGCTGAAAATGTGATAGTTATGATGGGCTCTGGCAGCGAATGCGTGCTGGAATGTTTGCCGCAAAACAAAAATGTGGGATTAATAAAAGTTAGGCTGTATCGTCCTTTCGACAGCCAAGCATTTGTCAGCGCTCTTCCAAAAAATGTCAAAAAAGTTATCGTTTTGGATAGAACGCAAGAAAGCGGCGCACGTGCACCTCTCTATCTTGACGTTAAAAACGCCCTGTTTGGCAAATCTGTGGAGGTTGTTGGTGGCATTTATGGGTTAGGCGGTAAGGAATTTTCTCCTGACGAAGCGATGGCAGTGATACAAAACTTTGCAAGCATGCGTGATAATTTCAGCGTTGGCATAATTGACGATATAAATCACAACAGCCTAAGCTTGGTTAAAACAAATCTCAACTTAAATCAAACGCAAATAAAAATATATGGACTTGGCTCAGACGGATCGGTGTCTGCTTCAAAATCAATTACAAAAATATTGGGCGATAAGGACGATGCCTATGTGCAAGGATATTTTGAATACGACAGCAAAAAGTCTGGCAGCATGACAGTTTCACATTTGCGCATATCTTCTCAGCCAATTCACAGCACCTATCTTTGCAAACAAGCGGATGTGATAATGATCAACAACTTTTCGTTTGTGCATAAATATCGCTGCCTTGACGGGCTTAAAAAAGGCGGAACAGTGATTTTTAACACCGTTTTCAACCCTGACGAACTCAACAAAATTTTGCCAAATGAATATAAGCAAATTTTGCTGGATTGCCAAGCAAAAGTATATGTCATCAACGCCCATAACATTGCAAATGAAGTCGGCTTAAAAGAAAAAATCAACATAATTATGACAGGCGCTTTCTTTGAAGTGACAAAACTTAAAAAAGATTATAAAAAACTGCTGCAAAACGAAATTATCAAGAATTTTTCAAAAAAAGGTCAAGCTGTGGTTGATAAAAACATCTTGGCGCTTGAAAAATCTAAAAAGGCAGTCAAAAAAGTAAATTTAAAGACTTTAAAAATTTTAAAAGAGGATGGAAAAACTCGTTTTAGCGAAAATTATAACCTAAAACCTGTCTCTGAGTTTTCAAAAGACGGCAGCATTAAAACTGACACCACCAAGTTTGAAAAACGTGGCATCGCTGACAATATTTCACAATGGCAACCTAGCAAATGTATTCAGTGCGGACAATGCGTGCTCGCCTGCCCTCATGGCGCACTTAAAGCGGTGCTTGTTAAAACTCCGCCAAAGGATGTACCTTTTGTCAAAGCTTTTGGTGTGGACGGCTACTATCGCATACAAATTTCGCCAGAGGATTGCACCGGCTGCGGACTATGCCAAGAAATATGCCCTGCGCTTGGCAAAGCAATCATTATGAAGCCAGCAAACCAAATTCTTGAACAAGAAAAGCAAAACTATCAGATAACTGAAAGTTTAAAAACCATCAAAAAAACACCGTTTTCAAAATCGACAGTTAAAGGCTTGCAATTTGAGAAAAATTATTTTGCTTTTCCTGGTGCATGTGCAGGCTGCGGCGAAACTCCATACATCAAACTTGCCACCATGCTGTTTGGCGACAAAATGGTGATTGCAAATGCCACTGGATGTTCAAGCATCTATGGCGGCAGCTATCCATCCTGCCCTTATTCTGTAAACGCCCAAGGCAAAGGCCCTGCTTGGGCAAACAGTCTGTTTGAAGACAATGCAGAGTTTGGACTGGGAATTAAACTTGCAAAGCAACTGCGTGGCTCTTCTGAAAGTGTGTGGATTATCGGCGGCGATGGTTGGGCGTATGACATTGGTTTTGGCGGGCTCGATCATGTTTTGGCAAGCGAAGAGAATGTCAATATTTTGGTGCTGGATAATGAATGCTATGCCAACACTGGCGGGCAGGCTTCAAAAGCCACCCCAGCAGGAGCAGCCGTTAAACTTGCAGACGGCGGAAAAGTGACAAATAAAAAGAACTTGGCAGCCATGGCATTGACTTACGGCAACGTGTATGTTGCCTCAGTCGCTCTTGGCGCTGACATGAACCAATGCATTAAGGCTTTTCGTGAGGCAGAGGCATATAACGGCCCAAGCCTGATAATTGCTTATTCCACCTGCGTAAATCAAGGGTTTGACATGTCTAAATCACTTACAGAAATGAGAAAGGCGGTTGAAAGCGGATATATAACACTGTTTAGATATCATCCAACCCAAGGTTTCACACTCGACAGAGGTGAAATCAATAATAAATACATCCCATTCCTGCTGTCAGAGCGAAGATACGCATATTTGAATGAAACCCATCCCGACAAAGCAAAAAAATTGTTTAAAAAATCTAAAGAGCGTGTCAAAGACAACTATGTTTCTTACAAAAAAATAGAGCGAACAAATAACAAAATAAAAGGCTAAAATTTTTAGCCTTTTTTAAAAACCTTGTTTAAAAATAAATTGAGCTGTTTTTCATATTCCATTTCGTTAATAGGATAACTCATGGCATGATCAGCGCCTTCGGCAATATAAAGCTGCCTTAAATTTTCAGGCGTGGCGTTATAAAGTTTGTAGACATTTTCAGTCGGAACAAAACCGTCTTTATCGCCATGTATAAACAAAATTGGAACTTTTGTCTTTTTAACCTGCATTATGGCGTCTGCCTTTTTCATATCAAATTTGTAAGTTGCCTTTGTGTAAACATTAAAAATGTTCAAAATTGGAAACGCCGGAAGATGAGTTTTATGATTAAAAACATATCTAAACTGCTCATAAACATTTGCAAAAGCACAATCAGAAATGATGGCCTTCACATTGCTTGGCAGCTTTTCGCCGCTTGCCATACAAACTGTGCTAGCGCCCATCGATAAGCCCATAAGCACAATTTGATAATTGGCATTTTTTTCAAGCATTAAATTTATCCATTGAATTAAGTCCAATCTGTCAAACCAGCCCATGCCCATCATCTTGCCTTCACTGTTGCCATGAGCCCTGTTTTCCACCGCCAGCACGTTGTAATTTTTTTCAACAAAATATTTGGCATACAACTGCATTTCACGATAATCTGCGCCATAGCCATGCACAATAATCGCAAGTTTGTTGCTTTTGTTTTGCAAAAAGTGTCCAACAAGTTTAAGCCCATCTTTGGAAATTAAAGAAAGCGTTTGAAAATCAAATTTGTCCCACCAACAAAAATCAATTTTGTATGCTGAAAGAGTTTTTTGCATACTTTTGTTGACTAATCTTTTGGTGGTGCTTTTTCGTGATAATGAAATTTTAAAACTGACCATACCGATAATCAAATAGGTTGCCATCACAACCAGCATAAGCCCCAAAAGCGCCAAAATCACTATTGAAAAAATCTTCATTCGTTCTCCTTTTATTCCACAACCGCTTTAATGCTTTCTCCCGTTTCTGCGTCTTGATAGGTAAGCCAGTAGCCAAAACTCTCCTTTTTTTGACTGTCAAGAGGAAACCAAACTGGATAACCTGAAAGTTGTTTAGGTGGATTTTTTTGATAAATCCCCGGAACGCCGTAACAAACATATTTTATAGCGCCCGCCTCATCATATACTAAGCCCAAAATATAATAATCGCCCTCTCCGTCAAACTCCACTCTCACCCATTTAGAAGATGGAATTGCCTCTTCTAAAAAATTTTCTTTTGGGTTTTCTTTAAATAATTTGTCAATCTGCCCTTTAATCTCATCTATAAAAAATACTTTTTGCTGGCTCTCCTCCTCTCCAAAAAAACAACGTTTATATTTGCAATTACTGCACTTATCTTCATCAGGTTGCGACTGAGAAAAGGCTTTGTCTATTTGCTGGTCAATTTCGGCTTGAAGCTCGTCATCATATTGCACTGCGTGTTCATCCAGTTTTTGCTCAATCTTCTTGGCTTCGCTCTCGTCAAACACCTCGCCAGCAATCTTACCCAAAATTTCCTCGTTGGAAGTGTTTTTTTGAGTTGTTCCAAACAAAAGCGGAGTGACTTTTGCGCCTACAAAATTGACGACAGCGCACGAAAACTCCTCAGCATCAAAGGCATCGGTCTTAAAAGTGTAAAGCATGTTGGACGAGCGAACCAAGCCGCATTTTTTCACCTTGCCATTTTGATAAAATCCCAAGCTCACAATGCCTTCTGGCTCTTTACCAAAATTATACAATCTAAGCCTGCCACTGACAAGTTCGCCTTGGCTTTCAAGCGTTAAAACCGCCTTTTCTTGTTGTGAATTAATGCCCAAAAGCACCAAACTTTTCTTTGTAAACATATTTTCACCTCTTGCTATTATATTTTACTTACAGATGTTTATATGCTCACATAAGAAAAATTTTTAATTATGCCGCTTTTTGTCAGACTTTAAGTTTTTTGCTTATTCGTTTTATAATCTGCTTAACAGTAAAACCTGCCTTTTGATAAACAAGTTCGCCCTCGCCGCTGTGCATGTAGTCTTCCACCTGCACGCACACGTCATTTTCGTTGAGATACTTAAACCAAATGGTGTCGCTGGAAGCCTCAATGGCAACTTTTAATTTGGCATGTTTTTGCAAAACTTTTTCTTTATAACTTTCGCTTTGTTTCTCAAAAATTTCAAAGCACGGCATGCTTACAACGCTTACGTCAAAAGATTTTTCAAGCTCCTTTGCAACATTCAATGCGAGTGGAACTTCGCTTCCCGATGCCATAATCACAACCTCCGCCTGTTTTTTTGCAGGTTTTAAAATATAGCCACCTAAACAAGCATTTTTAAAAGTTGAAAGGTTGTTTTTTGCAATTTTTTGCTTTGCTAAAACAAGCGAAAGTGGCACTCTCTCTTCAATAAAAGTTTTGTATGCCGCCAAAAGCTCGTTGGCGTCACATGGTCTAAACACATTCAAGCCTTTTATCGCTCTTAATGAAGCAATCTGTTCGATAGGCTGATGAGTTGGGCCATCTTCGCCCACGATAACGCTGTCGTGTGTCAGCAAGTCTAAAACTGGCAATTTCATCATCGCCCTCATCCTAAGCGCTGGCAACATATAGTTTGAAAAACTCAAAAATGTTACATCAAACGGCAAAAAGTCTTCATACAAACTTATTCCGTTGCAAATGGCAGCCATCGCATGCTCTCTTACGCCAAAATGCAAGTTTCTGCCTCGCTTATTTCCCGCCAGAAAATCTCCGCCGTTTGTGAGATATGCCTTTGTGGATGGTGCCACATCGGCCGTTCCACCCACCATTTGGTTTAGTTTTTCACCAAGTTCATTAAGCACCACGCTGTTCATATCGCGCATTGACAAATCTTTAAGTTTATCAAGTGATGCAATCTTTTCAAAATCAATCTTTTTAACTTCAAAAAAGGATAGCAATTTTTTGTATAGGTCAGGATGAGTAGTTCCATAAACCGCCAAATCTTGATTCCATTTTTCATGAGCAAGTTTTCCATTTATTGTGGTTTCCATGCAAAACTCACGCACATCGTTTGGAATAAAGAAGCTTTCTTTAACGCCAAGCTTTTCTTTAAAAGCCAAAAGCTCATCCTTTTTCATTGGGTGGCCATGCACTGCGCTTGTGCCTTCTTTTTCAGTGCCAATTCCTATTGTTGTGTGAAAAATTATTATGCTTGGTTTATTAGATTTTTTTGCCTTGGCGATCGCTTTTGAACAACAAACGTAATTATTGCCTCTTTTTACGTCGATCACGTTGAAGCCCATCGCTTTAAACTTTTTGGCAACATTTTCTCGTCGTGTCAAATTGACGCTGCCGTCTATCGTAACCTCATTGCAATCATAAAGCAAAATAAATCTTTTCAAGTTGTAAGCACCTGCCAGCGAGCATGCCTCTTGCGCCACGCCCTCCATCAAATCTCCATCGCCAGCAAAGCAATAGGTATAGTTGCTTATAATCGGAAAACCGATTGCATTAAACTTTTCTTCCATCATGCTTTCAGCAATCGCCATGCCAACGGCATTTGCCACACCCTGCCCAAGCGGCCCTGTGGAGGTTTCCACCGCATTAATCGTGCCAAATTCTGGATGCCCAGATGTGACAGAGTTATATTTTCTAAAATCCTTCAAATCTTGCAAACTTACATCAAAGCCAAACATTGCAAGAAGAGCATAATAAAGTGCGCTTGCATGTCCTGCCGACATAACAAACCTGTCACGATTTAAAAAATCGGTGTCGGAAACATCAAATAAATAATGATCTTTAAACAGCGCAAACAAAATTGAACTTGCGCCAAGCGCCGTTCCTGTGTGTCCTGAACCAGCGTTTGAAACAGTTTCAGCAACAAGAGATTTTAAATAATTTATGCTTTTTTGAACAATTTTTTTCATAATTTTTGCTTAATCTCCTTAATTATCTTATTAACAACGCTTTTGCTCGTCCCTGAAATTTCAACTGTAAGATCACAATTTTCTTTTAAAAACACATCTCTTTCCTCAAACGCCAAATCATTTATCACGTCATCTTTTTGCAATTTGCGTCTGCTGCATCTTAAATAGATTTGAGGATGAACTTTGTCAAAAATCTTTTGATTGGTTTTATAGATATCATACTCCACAAAAATCAAAGAATTTTCATAATTAGAAATATCCTTCACAACTGATTTTTCACGCTTGTTCAAATATTCAATCCCGCATTTTTGCAAAATTGCGCCACTGTCAAACAAATCGTATTCGATAATCTCCTTGCAGTCGGCATAGTGCATGCCTAAAATATTTGCCAGCTGCGATGAGAGCGCTTTGCCAAATTCTTTATTTAAACATAAAATTAAAATACTTGTTCCAAATTTCATATTTTTATTTTAGCATAATTTAATTTTTAACCAAATTAAATTGCTATATTTTATTTTTATTTTCTATTGACGGTTTTGAACGCTTTTTTATCTTAAAATCAGGAATTCCCCATGTGATCAATAAAATCATTGCCAAAATGGTGCAAATTAAAGCATAATCGATCATTTTCCCCTTGTCTGTTCCCACGTTAAGAATGCCGCTGTCAATATACATGCACACATCACCATCTGTTAAAGTGTTATAAGTGATGACATTAAATGCTTTTAAATTATTTTGCACTTCTCGTGACGGATGCCCATAACTATTTTCGCCAACACTAATTACAGCGTAATATGGCGAAGCGTGCGACAATAAGTTTGTGCCTGTCGAGGTTTCTGCACCGTGATGTCCGACTTTTAAAACATCACATTTCAACTGATAGCCATATTTATCAACAAGCTTGCTCTCCTCAGTGGTGGAAGCGTCGCCCATGAACAAAAATTTAAAACTGCCGAGCTCTATTTTCAATATCGCCGAAGAAGCATTGGTGTCAGAATAAGCTTTGTCAGGATACAAAAAGTTGACGGTGTAATTATCTCCGCTCAATGGCTGCAACTGGCTGGAAGTGTAAAACATGGTCGCACCTTCTTCACTATAAAACGCCTTGATCACTTCGTCATAAGTTAAGGTTGTGTGTTGTGGATAGTCTGCCGGCTGCGATTCAGAGAGGCTGCGTGTCATAGGCCTGTAAAAGTTTGCGACTTCAAACTCTTGAAAAATCCTCACTCCGCCGCCCACATGATCGCTGTCGGCATGAGTAAGCAAAAAGTAATCGATAACCTCGACATCTTGCGCTTTTATATAATCCACCAAATCCTCACTTGCGCTTTTTGGCCCACAATCTATCAACATGGTTTTGCCATCATCAAACTCAATTAATGTGGCATCGCCTTGCCCAACGTCAATGTAATGCACGGCAAATTGTGGATCTGTAATCTGCTTATCCCAGTTGTAAACTCTTTTTGAAATTTGGTCTTTAAAAGCGATAACCAAACAAATGCTGACAAGCAAAATTATGCTTATCACACCTCTTATGATAAGTGACGTTTTAGAATAATATCTTAAATTTAGCTTCTTTTTTCTCATACAAACTCAATTTCATTAGTTTTTATTTGTTTTTTGCGTGAAAATGTTCTTCTCTTTCTAAACAGTTTGATAATCTCTGGCATGATGTCCACTGTGGCTTTATAGCCCTCCTCCACCATATCTTCAAAGCCATCCATGCTTGTGGATTTAAAACGCTTTGTCTCTGGCGCTATAACTACATCGGCGTTGATGTAGCCTTTGACAGCGTTTGATTTCATCAATATTCTTATAGAGCACGACAGCACGTCAATAAGTTTGGTAGAATCTGTGCCGTAAGTCCTAGATTTATTGCAATCTACGCAAACCACAAAGTCGCAACCAAAATATCTTGGAATGTCGGAAGGAATTGTGTTTTGCAAGCCACCATCGCAAAGCAGCATATCATTAAATTCAACAGGCACAAACACTCCTGGCACACAACAAGAGCCTGCAACCGCTTTTGCAAGATTGCCATGAGAAATGCAAACCTCTTTTGTGGATTTTATATCCACAGCCACAGCCGAAAAAGGAAGTTTTAAGTCTTCAATATTGATATCGCCCAAAAAAGATTTTACTAAATTTTCAATTCCCTCAGTTTTAGATGGCATCAATGGAATTTTGTTGGTGCGGATATCTTTGACCTTCATTTTTTTTGCTATTTGATATATCTCTTGCCAATTTTTGCCGGCAGCATAAGCGGCACCAACCAAACTGCCAGCACTTGTTCCTGCGATATAATCAAACTTAATTCCATATTCTTCAAAGGCCTTAATAGCGCCAATATGCGTAAAGCCTCTTGCGCCACCACCGCCAAAAGCAATTCCAATTTTAGGTTTTCTTCCAAAAATCATATTTCACCCTTTTAAACATAAATTATGTTAAAAACCAACAAATATAATGCATTTTGTTGCAATAATGCGCCTGATTTAACCAAATAATCATATTCTTCCAACAGCGAAGTGATTTTATTTAATTGCGATTTTGAAAAACCTTTTGCAAGTTGTCTGGCTTTTAAAACGGCGTATTCTTTGACGCCCAAAAGTTTTGCAAGCTCGCCATTGGACAAATCTGAAACGGCTGAATAGAACAATCTTCTAAATTGATTGGCAATCAAAGTAAACACGCCTTGATCTTTTTCCATAAGTTTTAAAATTTGCAGCGCTTTGTCGCCGTTCTTTTTGCTGAGCGCCTCAGTAAGTTCAAAGACAGAAAATTCAATGTCCTTGCTCACCAACTCGTCCACCATGTTTTTTGTTATTAACTGACTTTGCAAATCGCAACAAACAAGTTTGGAAAGTTCATTAAAAATTCTCGTCAAATAGCCATTGCAAGACATGATCAAACTGGCAAGTGCATCTTGGCTGATGCGCCTGTCCTGTTTTGCCAAATAAGCAACCACAAGTTTTTTAACAGTTTCTTCATCCATTCTTCCAGCATCGACAAAAACAAAATCTTTTTTTAGATATTCCAAATTGTTGTTATAATCCAAAATCAAAACCACCGTGGTTTTAGGAATATGCATAAGCATTTCGTAAAAACTTTTTTTGTCCGCCTCGTTCAATTTTATATTTTTAACCACCACCAAACGTTTTTCATCCACCATTGGCATCATTTCAGTTGCATTAAAAAATTGAAGCAACGAAAAATTTTCGTCATCAAAAACATTGACGTTAAAATCTTCCAAAGAAATTTTGCAGGCATTTTTAATCATCGAAAACGCTTTATCGTAAAGATAAAAATCGTCCCCTTCCACCAAATAAACACGTGCAATGCCTTCGTTAAGCCTTTTCTTTAAGGTTTTCAATCAATCCTCCATGTCTTTGCGTCTTCAAAAACATATCTAAAACTTCCGCCATCTCCCACACAGTAGTCACTGAACTTGTTTTCTTCATTAGTGACCATAAAATAGTCTCCCTCGCTTTTAGGTTGATATTTTGTTGTGTATACAAAATCATATCCGCCTTCATCAAGCAAGGTTTCTATTACATCATTATTATAACTCGTATCAGAAATATTTGCAAAAAGAATTTTAATATTATCAAATTCTACAACATAAACATTGTCAACAATTCTATATTTAAAATCACCAACAAAGCCCTCCTGCTCTTCCACAATCTGTGCGCCATATTCACGCCCGTTGCCGTAAGACGGAGCAAAAACATAATTGACAGTGTTTAAGCCTTGCGAAGCAAGATAGTATTTCACCAACGATTGATTATACTCTATGCTTAAAATTTGACCACTTTGGCTTTCCAGCACCAACGTTTGCGAATATTGTGAACTAAGCACGCTTGCACTTGCTCCATGCTTAACAAGATCTGGCTTAACCATGCAGTATAGCGAAAGCACTAAGGTTACAGTGGCAACAGAAAACCATTTAACAAACGGGCTGGCAATCAAGAAACAACTGCACGCAAAGGCTGCGACATAGATAAAGGCTGTCACAATGGGATCAAGAGGTTTTAGGTTGATTTTGAACCGTGTGCTAGCAAAAAAGTTTGCCACATATTCAATTCCAATAAATCCCCATTGGCAAAGTTTAAGCACTCCGCCTAAGGCTGGAAATATCATAACAAAAATAACCAGAACAATCAAAAGAGGAAACAACACACCAAAAAATGGAACAACAATCAAGTTGGCAAAGAAACTTAAAAAATTCAGCTCTCCAAAGAACGATGCCAAAAATGGAAGAATGCCCACTTGCGTTGCCAGTGACAGGCTGATTAAATCTGCAACTTTGTTTGGAAGAAAGGTTTTTAAAGCTTTTGCGAATGGACGTTGCAAAATGTATATCGCACCCACACAACCATAACTCATCAAAAAGCCGACATCTAACGCTGAAAGTGGAGATATTAAAATTGTTAATATTCCTGCACAAGCAAGTGCAGTGGGCCCATCATATCTTTTGCCAAACAAACCTGCAACAATAAACATCAAACCCATGATCATCGCTCGAAGCATAGATGGCGCAAAACCACAAATATATGCATAAAGCAAAAGAAGCACAAACGAGATTATAAAATTGATAAACCTGTTTACTCTGCATTTTTTCAAAACCCAAGCGATCAACGTAGTCAAAAATGTTACATGTAATCCTGAAACAGTCAAAATATGAACGATGCCCGAACTTGAAAAAGCATTGTAAACTTCCTCATCAATGCCACTTTTATCACCAACCAGCACCGCATAAGAAACGGCAGCATACTTTTCATCCATATTTTCATAAAGTGCTTTTTTGATATGCTCTCTTGCCTTTTCATCAAACGAAAGTGAACCGCTGACAATGCTCATATTCTCAATATCAGCACTGCTTGTATAGGCGATGTTATTGCGATAGTTTGTATTATTGAAATTACCAAGAGTAAATAATTTTGCATGCTTTAAATCGCCATAATATGCAATCAAATCCCCTAATTGAAAATCGCCGTTTTTGGTTTGATAGACGCTAACTCGAACATTGTTAACCTTGTCGCCATCCGCCACAACATTTTCTAACGTCAGCAAACTTCTGCTGCTGGATGAGTCATACTCCACATAGCAAACTCTCCCTGAAATGTAAGCGTCTTCATAAGTATTGCCAAGAAAAGCGTTATAACTGATAAAATACAAGCCATTTCCAATCAAAAAAGTGACTAAACAAATAAGCATAACCAAAAATTTTAATTTAACACAGCTGTAAATTATAATCGGCACAAATGCACAAACAATCAGCGCAATATAAAGTCCATCGCCGCTATATAATTTTCTAGCTGCAATTTCGCCAATCAACAAACACAAGAACACCACAACAAGTGGCCTAAAATTAATTTTGAACGCAGTTTTATCTTTGGTTTGCATGCTTCCTCTGTGACTTATTTGAATCTAATATTAAAAACATTTCAAAGCCTAGATTAAAAATATAGAAGTGCTAACTTTGATTTTATTATACTTTTAAATTGCTAAATGAAGAAATTAAACGCAAGAAAACTACTCTCTGCCAACCAGATAATCTATCTGCACGTCAAAGAAATCTGCAAGTTTTATCAGCCAAAAAATGTTAGGTTCAATCTGCCCACTCTCCCAAAAACTCACCTGCCTTTGAGTTGCGCCAATTCTTTTTGCAAGCTCGGTTTGAGTTAAACCAACTTCCAAACGCAAGCCTTTAAGCCTTTTGTTAAAACTTTCCTTTTCCATAATTGTAATTTTAGATTATTTATTTCTATAATTAGTTGATTAGTAATTTTTTGTCTAATATTTATTACAAATTTAGACAATCTTCGCATTTAGCATATGCATATAATTCGGCATTATTCTCAATCTAAAATCGAATAAATTGCTTTAAAGAGGTTAATAAAATGAGCGAGAAAGAAATTTTTAAAACGAAACTTGACAGTGCGGTTAAAGAATTTGAGGAAAAATATGGAGACCTAGCGAAATTTGCGCAGAAGGAAACTTCTTCGCTTAAAGCGCATAAACTGCTTATGAAGGGAGATTTTTTTCTTCCCAAGGCTGTGGCTGACGAGTTAAGCCAACTTGAAAGCGCCGATTTATATGATTTGGAAAGGATGGATGGAAAATAGCGTTAAACGAGGTGAAATTTATATGGCAGACCTAAGTCCCGTTGTTGGAAGCGAACAAGGCGGGATAAGGCCTGTTTTGATTATACAAAACAATGTTGGAAATAAATATTCCCCCACTGTGATTGTAACTGCCATCACAAGCAAACTTGACAAAGCCCACCTTCCAACACACATAGAACTTTCGGCTGAAAAATATCATCTGCCAAAAGACAGCGTGGCACTTTTAGAACAAATCAGAACGCTTGACAAACGCCGTTTGCGTGAAAAAATAACCGCCCTTGAAGAGGGCAAAATGAAAGAAATAAACCGAGCAATTTTAATTTCGCTCGGCTTTGCAGATAAAGGTTAGTACTTATTGTTACTTATATTAAACTTTTTGTAATACGCAAGAAAGAATAAATGCAACGCTTTATTCTTTTTTAATTGGTTTAAAATTAAAATATGTTATTGTTTTTGACTTTATCATGTGGTATAATCTTCATATATGGAGGGCACAATGGATTTAAATTTAAAAATAAAAGAAATAAAAAAGTTCAATCAATATATTTTGCAAGACACAAAAACCAAAAAGCAATACAGCCTTATTTTAGAGTTCTATAAAGTGGATGCTCCAAAAGTTAATGATATGATTTTACTTAATGAAGATTTAGTAAATCCAAAAAACGAGTGGTTTTCTCAACTATATACATTTGAAGTTTTAGATGCTGACGAATTTAACATAAATCAAAGAGATATTGCAGTGCTTATAACAAAAGATAAAAAATATATTTTAAAAAGGATATACGGATAAAATGGAAAATGCAGATTTAAAATGGATAAAAAAACATTATGGTGAAAAATTTTCACATCTGTGCCGCAGTTTATTCCCAACCATACTGGAAAAAGAAGGCTTGTTAAAACAACTCATTAGTGATCATTTTTTACCAAGCCGAGAATTATATGACGATATAGTCAATAATAATCTTACAACACCTTTTAAGGATTATATTTATAGTTTTGCTATTACTGACGATAGCGCTCTTTCTCAAAAAGCAAACTTTTCACCTGAGGAACTTTTAGACAGAGCTGGTTACATACTCTATCCTGAATGTGAAACCGAAGAAGACATTCAAAAGTTTAGACATTATTACTATCGTGGCGAACCAACCCCTGAATATCATGGTGGCACCCCTGCTTATTATAAAGGCGAAGAACTTTGCACTTTCAATGGTGGAAGATTGAGAACGTGCCGAGTTTGGTTTGCTGTTAAAAAAAATGTTGATGAAATAAGAAGAGAAGATTTTGAAAACCCAAGAAGAGAAGATGATTACGGCACAAGTGTAATCAGCATTCAATTTTCAAGAGGCAAAACCAACAGCCTTTCGATTAAAAATAGATATAACCACACAATTCGCGATGTTAACCCTGACGCCACCTTTGGCAACAATTTAGACAACATAATTGAAGGTCTCACCCAAGCATTTGCAGACACCTTCCACCTAAATCTTGTGGAGAAAAACAAAACATTTGAATTGCCAGGCTATGTTCAAGCAAATGACGGAAAATATTATAAATATAATTTTGAGAGCAATAACATATATTACTGCCCAAATAATTTAATTATTGATAACGGAGAAGTTGAAACCTTCGACAAAGAAAATTTTATTGTTTTTGACAATTTCGTTTTAGACATCAAAAATAAAACAATCTCGCAATACGACAAAAATGACTATCAGGACAGTTTTATTGAAACAATTGGACAAATTCAAGAAATTAAACGCATCCCAAGTCAAGACGGTTTAACCATTCAAATCACACCAAGTGTTGGAGAACTAATTACAATCTCGCTAAACAACCACAATGAAATTGTTGGCTACTCCAACCCTAATGTTCAAACTATTGGAAATCGCTTTTTGGGTAAAAACCGATCCTTAACTCACATCGATCTGCCTAATGTTCAAACTATTGGAGCTCCCTTCTTGTATTGGAACCGATCCTTAACTCACATCGATCTGCCTAATGTTCAAACAATTGGGAATTACTTTTTGGGTAACAACCGATCCTTAACTCACATCGATCTACCTAAGGTTCAAGAAATTGGAAATGAATTCTTGTATTATAACCAATCCTTAACTCACATCGATCTGCCTAATGTTCAAACTATTGGGAATTGCTTTTTGGGTAAAAACCAATCCTTAACTCACATCGATCTGCCTAAGGTCCAAACAATTGGACATGACTTCTTATATAACAACCAATCCTTAACTCACATCGATCTGCCTAAGGTCCAAACAATTGGACATGACTTCTTGTTTCATAACCAATCCTTAATTCACATCGATCTGCCTAAGGTTCAAACGATTGGAGAAGGTTTCTTAGAAGCCCACCCAAATTCGAAAAAAATAATGAAAGCAGCATTGTTAGAGCGTTAAGAAAATTATTATCCCAGACGAACCCAGGGGTTCGATTCCCCTTTCTATTTAAAATAAAAAAGCCTTGCAACGCAAGGCTTTTAACTGGTAGTCCCTAGGGGAACCCACACCCAAAAAATGATAAAATCATTTTTCGGGGACCCGACGAACCCAGGGGTTCGATTCCCCTATCTTCTTTAATCAAAAAGCCTTGCAACGCAAGGCTTTTAACTGGTAGTCCCTAGGGGAATCGAACCCCTGATTCCGCCGTGAGAGGGCGGCGTCTTGACCTCTTGACCAAGGGACCATATGCTAGACTTTGTAATTTTAGCAAAATATAACAAAAAAAGCAAGGGTTTTATAATTATTTTCCATATAATTCATCAAATAAGGCAAAATATTCACTCCAACGATGTTGCCTAATTGGCATTGGAGTGTGATTATCAAAATACAAAACTAAGGCAGGCGAAATTCCGTGATAGCTTTCAACAATTTGATAACCAATCAGCCTGCCCTCTTTAATCAGCCGTTTGGCTTTTGCGTGATAATTATAATACATGCTTTTAGCATGCGTTTGGTTTGTTTTTTAATACAAAAAAACCGCATTTGGCGGTTTATTCGGTTGAATAATTGTCAAAGTAGCCTGTGATCAGCACAATCGGTGTGCCTTTGTCGCCGCTGCCACTAACCAAGTCACAAAGCGAGCCAACCAAATCGGTTATGCGCCTTGGAGTTGTGCCGAGCGAAGAATTATCATGCTTTAAATTGCTGCTTTTGTTTTTTATTAGTTTTTTCATGGCATCAACCGCCTCTTGCCCGTCTAAGGCCGCAAGCTGATTGTCTGCCACATATTTAAGCTTAATTTCATTTGGTGTGCCTTTAAGTCCTTCGGTGTAAGCTGGGCTTACAACTGGATCGGCAAGCTCCCAAATTCCGCCAACAGGATCTTTAAACGCACCATCACCATAAACCATGCATTCAAAATTTAACCCTGTGCGTTTTTTAAGCTCTTTTTGCAAATTATCCACAAACTTTTGGCAATCTCTTGGAAAAAGCTTAATCATGCCTTCGCTTGACATGTTTGAGCCAAGCACGCCGAAATCTTGATGATAGCCGTGCGCCTTTGATTTTTTATTTAAAATTTCGTCAAGGCACAGCACCTTTTTTGCGCCATTTGCAAGAAGCAGTTTTTTGTTGCGCTTTCTTGAATGAATATCTGCGCATATAACCTTGTCGGTGTGCTTTAAAATATCGCAAGGATCATTGCTCAAAATCATTTTTGCCTTGCCGCCGCATATATCGAGATAGGTTTTAATGTAATCTATGCCCGTAAACGGATGCTGAACGCTGCCCACAAGATTATAAAACTGGGCGCTGGAAAACTCTTGATTAAAATTGTGAATACCAAGATCATAGAGTTTGTCGATTGAAACAAGCGGATTTCCAACTTCATCAAACGGATAGGAAAGTTGAATGACAAGTTCGTCAACGCCGCCAACAATTCCCCTTAAAATTTGCGAAAAACGATTGCGTGATAAAATTGGAAAAATCAAGCCCACCTTGCCTTTCCCCATCTTTTTTGATACTTCTTTTGAAATATCCTCCACGCTTGCAAAGTTGCCTTGGCTTTTTGCAACAACCGCTTCGGTTACGGCAACAATATCTCTATCTTTTAATTTAACCCCATTTTGCTTTGCTGCTTCCAAAACGCAATCTGCGGTAATTTTTACTAAATTGTCTCCTGCCCTAATTATTGGCGCTCTCACGCCGTATGCTGATGTAGTAACTGCCCTCATATTTCTTCCTTTTGTTTAATTATACCTAAAAAACTTAATCTTTCAAAATAAAATTTTGATGTTTTAATAATTCTGGCAAATTTCCTGCCCCCATTATGCAAACGACATCGCCTTTGCGATAGGTTTTCAATTTGTCAACCAAAGCACAAACGTCATAAAACATGCTCGTCTTTTTGTTTTTAGAAAGCAAGCTGATCAACTTAATTTCAACTTGAAAATTTTCCTCCTCTCTTGCTGCAAAAGTTTTAAACAAAACCACTTCGTCAAATTGAGATAAAGTCTTAACAAAATCGTTTAAAAATGCTTGCGTCCTTGAATAAGTGTGAGGCTGAAAAACCGCAATTTTCTTTGCTTTTATTTTCTTAACACTTTCAAACACGCTTTTAATCTCTCTTGGATGATGGGCATAGTCTAATATGACTGTTGCTGAGCAAGTGGCGTTTACATGCTCAAACCTTTTTTGCAGCCCTAAAAAATTTTCAAGCCCACACTTGATATAACAATAACTTATACCCAGTGCCCTTGCAGCTTGAATGGCTAACAGCGCATTTTGAACGTTGTAAACACCTCCAATTTTAAGTTTCAAACTCATCAAAAACCTTTCATCTTTGTATACATCAAATTTAACGCATTTTGCTTCCGCCTTAATTCGTTTTGCCTTAAAACTGCTTTTTAAAATGCAAAGTTGACTTTGTTTTATAAACTGATTAAATGACTTTTGCTCTCGTGCAAATGATTTAAAATAATCTAGATGCTCGCTTTCTAAATTTGTCACTACGCTGAGGCTTGGATGTAAAAAAAGAAAGTTATCATGATATTCACACGCTTCCGTCACAAAAAAATCTTTATCTGAAACATCATAATTCTTTCCCGATTCAACCAAATTTGCCCCAACATGCAAAGACGGCTGCTTGCCTGCAAATTTTAAAATATTGTAAATCATCGCTGTCACTGTGCTTTTCCCATGCGAACCAGCCACAGCAACAACTGTTTGATAGTTTTGCGCTATTTCTGCTAAACACTGCCCTCGAACTTTTACAATTTTTTTTATTTTGAGAGCATAATCGATCAACGGAAAGTTTAAATTAAAAGCGGATGAATAAACAATTTCATCTGCCCAATCTATTTTTTGAAAATCTTCCTGCTGGTCAATCTCTACACCATTTTCGACTAAGAAAGGAGATATTTTTTTGTCATACCCTTTTACTTGATGCCCTTCGCTTATTAAAAACATCGCAAGCGAAGACATGCTGACACCGCTGATTCCTACAAAATAATATTTTTTCATAGAAATTAATATGAAAAAAAATGGCGATTAGTTAATTAATCGTCCTTGTTTACAGGCATTATCCCGTTTTTTTCTGCTTTTATCCTAACATATTCAGCTATCAGTGCAATAAGTTCACTATTGGTTGGCTTATACCCCCAACGCTGCTCTTTCATGTTATACAATTTACACAGAGGTTTGAAACCAGTTTTGTAAAACCCAATGTCAGTTGAATGTCGCATGCTTCTTTCCACCACCGATCCTGCTATGGCAAACTCCTTGCCCACCAAAGGATACAAATTTTTGGTCACCTTGCGAAGCAAGGATGCATCTTCAATCACTTTCATAATGCATTGTTGCAAACATCTGAAACCTTGCAAGTTTGCTGGCACGCCCAATTCTAACAACAGCCTTGTCACTTCCTCCCTTGTAAATATTTCAAAATCCGTCATATTTCCTCCTTTCACAACTTGATTATACAAAATATTACAAATAAAGCAAAGCGATTTAATGCATTTTTGTAAAAAAATAAATATTTTTTTACAAAAATCGTTTTTCCCTTTAAAATAAACCGTTTTTTTGATATGAAAGTTACAAAAATATGTTTACGGCGCTCGCATTTGCGCCGTAAAGGCGCAAATTTTTGTTTGCTGCGCAAACAAAAAACCGACTTTTTCAAAGTCGGTATGCGAGCGCCCTCACGGATTATATGCTGTTGGTCGTTCTTTTTCAATCTTGGCACGAACTGTTTCGTTGGTTGTGGTGGTCACCTTTTGAGGCGGAATAAATTTGACATCGTTTTCTGGCAAAGTCATGCCTTCGCCAAGCTCTTCGGTTCCCTCCACTATGATGCCATCTTGCGGCCAATAATAATCATGCCTGATCTCTTTTTCTTCAACAACTTCGCCGTTTTCTAAATATTGAATATAACCTTTGCTTTCGTAGCCTTCTCGTGGATAGCGCACCCTGTAATATTCGCCCTTATATATAACCTGTGACGAATATTCGCCATTTGTATCTTGAATAATTTTATCACCGTTATGCGGCAAAACTTTGATAAACTCCGCCCTTGTTTTTATGCTTTTGCCCTCTTCAAAAGGTTGCCCATATATTTCGACATATACATTTTCATTGTCAGAATATGTTTTGATATAAATAGGTGCTTGCAATGAATTTTTAAAAACCAAATCAGAATAACCCTCTGAAACCATGGCATCAAACGAGAGCGGCACATAGCTTGCAGGAAGAGAATGATGGTTTGCTTCCAAAACCTCCACATCTGCAAGCAGCAATGCGTTGTAGAGAGTTGTAGAAGCTTGACAAACACCGCCGCCAGTGCCTTTAACATATGCCCCGTTTAAAATCACGTTTGCTTGTTTATATCCATTTTCAGCAGTCCTTGAACCTGTAACGTTGTTAAAACTCATTTGCTGATCTGGCATTAAAACCTGCCCGTTAAACGCTCCAAGCGCCCTAGAAACGTTGTTTTTTCGAGCATCCGAAGAGGAGGCATAATTTGTTGAGAAAGTCGAACGCAATGTGATAGCGCCCAAAATCCCCTCCTCATCCACTTCAAAAGGAACGGTTATGGTTGGTATTTCAATTTCCACTTGTTTTTGTTGTTGCAGTGCCTCGTCAATCAGCGAATATAGTTTTTCTCTGTCAACCACCAAAGCGTCTTTGCCCTCGCTTAGTGAGAACATCTTTTCCGCATTAGGATCAAAAATCACGTGAGGCTCTTCCCCAGGTTGTTCAATCTCTTTTGCAATGTTTTCAATCTTTTCTTCTATGCCTCCAAGCACGGTTTTATATGAAACGTTGACATTTAAACCTTGTTTTTTTATTCGATTTGCGTCTTTAAAGCGTTTGATAAAATTGCCCTCATGCCCAATTTTTAGCACTTCCGTTAGGGCTGGCTCAACTTCGTTGCTCACCTCAAAATCATTGCCAGAGAAAGTCCATTCCCTGCCGCCATACATCAGAGTCAGCTTAATGTCAGCACGAGAAGAAAGCAACGAGTAGGACACTACGTTTTCTGCTTGATTTTTTGTCATGCCCGACACGTCAATTCCGTTTACCAAAGTGCCTTTAATAAAAGTATCGTTAGGCGAAAGGTTGTCGACAAAATAAAACTGACAAAACAGCAAGAGCGCCACCGCAAAAAGAGCCGTGCCCAAGCCCCAATACAATCCGCTTTTATTTTTTTTGGTTTTAACTTTTTCTTTTTCCATGCACTTATTATGAGTAAAGTTTTAAAAATTATGTCGAAAAAAAAGCGCTTTCCTAAAAGCGCTAAAATTTATGAAAATGTTTTTTCCCGATGTCTTTTAATAAATCCGCCTGCTCGTTTTGACATTTGCCGTCAAACACATCACTTAGCACTTCCAAAAGCACGCTGTCATACATCTTTTCTGGCATAGACGGAAAATGTTTTTTCAAATCTTTTGCTGTAATTTTTAAGTCACTTGTTTTAATCACAAGTTTGTGCGAAATAATGTATCTGTAAAAGAAATTATATTTTTGTGCTAAAATTTTTGATTTTTTTAACAATAATTTATATATTTCAGGGAAATTATCAAAATATTTAAAGAAATATTGCTTGTTTTTTAAATGATTTAAAGCATCGTAGTAGCCTGACACAACATTGATAAAAGTTGCAAAACGTTTCTTTGTAAAACCAGCGTTTGATAAAATGTTGTATAAGAAATATGAAACACTTGCTGGCTGAACGCTGTCCACAACATCTATCGCAAAGCCAAGCGCCTTGTCTTCACACTTTGCAATCATGTTTGGCTTAACATAACTAAACCCGCAATCTATTTGCTTCCATACGCCAAGCTTGTTGTAAAGCTTTATCGCTTTAACAGCACCCTTGTTTGATGTTTTTGCAAAAAGTTTAGCCAATTCTTCTGCCACTTTTGTTTTTGACAAATCTTTAATGTTGGAAATATTTTTTTCTGCTGCAAGCAATGTTTGTTTGTCTATCGAAAAGTTATATTCACCAGCAAGCCTGATCATTCTCAAAATGCGCAGCCCATCATCCTTCAAAACATTTTCGTTAATCGCACGAATCTTTTTGTTTTTTAAATCTGAAAAACCGTCAAACGGATCTTTGATCTCATCTTTGTTTATGTTGTAATAAATGCTGTTTATTGTAAAATCACGCCTTAAAGCATCCTCGTGCAAATCTTTGACAAACTCAACGCTTTGCGGGCAATGCCCTTTTGCATAGGTTTCTCTTCTAAATGTGGCATAATCGAAACTTTTTTCGCCACAAACAATTTTACAAGTGCCAAGCGCTTTGTTTTTGCTTTTTAAAGAGAATTCGCTCCCCTCCAATTTTTTTTCTAAAATGGTTAAAGTAAGCGCACTGCACAAATCTTCGTCAGCGCATTTTTTCCCCAACAAACTGTTGCGCACATATCCACCCACCAAATAAAAATCTCCGCCAACAAGGCGTGCGAGTTTTTTTGTGAGAGGAGTTGGTTGAAGTGTGATATTCATATTTTTATCTTAATTAAATATTATAAATTTGTCAAGCAAACACAATTCATTTGACAATAATTTGTTATTTTTGTTAATATAAAATTAATGAAGAAAAAAGCTTTAGATTTTGAATTAGTGCGTTATCAGCCGCAAATTACAGCTGGACTTAACTCACAACAAGTAGGCGAACGAATTGAGCATAATCTGACAAACGATGCGAAGGTAAAATCTACACGTTCGTATTTTTCTATATTTATCAAAAATATTTGCACCTATTTCAATTTGATTTGGCTGATCATCGCAATAGCGCTTATTTGTGTTGGCTCTTACAGCGATTTGTTGTTTTTGCTTGTAATTTTCTGCAACACCTCAGTTGCGATTATTCAAGAATGCCGAGCCAAATACACAGTTGAAAAGCTCTCGCTTGTTTCGCTGCCAAGGATTAAGGTGATGCGAGATGGCAGTCAAGTTGAACTGCCTGCTGAACAACTTGTGCTGGATGACGTGATTTTGATATCAAACGGCGAGCAAGTGCCTTCCGACTGCATAATTTTAGAAGGCGAAGTTGAGGTTAATGAAAGCCTGTTGACAGGCGAATCCAACGCTATTAAGAAAAAGTCTGGCGACAGTTTGCTTTCAGGAAGCTTTTTAGTTTCTGGATCGTGCTACGCTCGAGTTGAAAAAGTTGGCAAAGACAATTATATCCAAACCATCGCCGCTAAGGCAAAAGAATTTAAAGCACCCGCCTCCAACCTTTTTAAAGATATAAACAACTTAATCAAATATATTGGAATATTGTTGATTCCTCTTGGCATTTTAACCTTTGTAAAAGAATTTGTTTTCCTTCCAAACGAAATTAACGAAGCCATAACCAACACCGCTGGTGCGATCACAGGTATGATCCCTGCTGGCATGTTCTTGCTGATAACAATTTCACTTTCGGTGGGCGTTGTAAAACTCGGCAGAAAGAAGACGCTTGTTAAAGATATATATTCAATAGAAATGCTGGCTCGAAGCAACGTGTTGTGCCTAGACAAAACTGGCACGATAACAGACGGAACAATGGTGGTTAAGGAAGTTATTTACACATCAAAACGCCGCAAACAAATGGTTGACAAAATAGTCAGCAATGTGCTTGGCGCTCAAACCGCATCTAACGCCACCAGCAATGCACTGATAAAACGCTTTGGAATAAAAACTCAATTAAAAGTAAAAGAAAAACTTGAATTTTCTTCTGCTAGAAAATTTTCTGTAACAACCTTTGACAACAACAAAACCTACTATCTCGGTGCACCAACTTACGTTAAAGCAAAACTAACCGCTCAGCAAAGCGCAGCAATGAAAGAAAAGCTTGAAGCAGGTTTTAGAGTGATCGCCCTCACCGAATGCGATAAGCCATACGATGAAAAAAAGGGCGCACAAGTGGGAGAAACTTTGGCTCTGTTTGTGCTTGAAGATCACATTCGTGATGATGCGGTTGAAACCATTCGCTGGTTTAAAGAAAATGACGTTGAAATTAAAATTATTTCAGGAGACGATCCTGTAACCGTTTCCAAAATCGCACAACGAGTTGGAGTTGAACATTACGACAAATTCATCTCGCTTGAAAACGTTTCTCTTGAAGAGGTTGAAAAAATAGCCACCGATTTCACTGTTTTTGGCAGAGTTTCGCCAGAACAAAAATATGTGATTGTTAAAACGTTAAAAAAGAAAGGCAAAGTTGTGGCGATGACGGGCGATGGAGTCAACGATACGTTGGCACTTAAAGAAGCCGATTGTTCAATCGCCATGGCTGATGGAAGCGAGGTGGCAAGAAATATCTCACACTTGGTGCTTTTAAATTCAAATTTCACCTCCCTGCCAAGCGTGGTCAAAGAAGGCAGACAGGTTGTAAACAATGTGCAAAATTCATCAGTCCTCTATCTTATGAAAACTCTTTTCACCATAGTCATGTGCCTTAGCACCATCATTATGGTTGTGCCGTATCCATGCGTTCCAAGGCAGATGTTCTTGCTGGAAATGTTTGTGATCGGGTTGCCTTCATTCATCTTAACCTTCCAGCCTAACACCGAACTTATCAAAGGCAATTTTATCCCTCAAGTTTTGAAAAAATCAATTCCACGAGCGCTGCTTATGCTGCTGAACGTGTATGTCGTCATCTTCCTAGGGTCTGAACATTTCAGCGCACTTACAAGCACTGAATACAGCACTTTGATGACGCTAACTTTAACATTCACTGGATTTTTAAATTTAATATGGCTTTGTCAACCATTTACAAAACTTAAAATTCTCACCGTGCTGCTTTCGTTTGTGTTGCTTGTTGGAACGTCCCTGTTAATGCCAGAATTTTTCACCATGACAGATTTCAGTTTCATTGTGATTGTAACTTTCTTTACTATCATTGCTTGCTCAATTTTAATTCTGCTGATCGTCTATCTCTTCCAAGGCAAATTCAAATTTAAAAAGAAAAAGTCAGACGAGGCGCAAGGCTAAAAAATGCGGATTCCCGCATTTTTTTGATGCCGCTCGCATCACAGCGAGCGGCATGCTCTGCCCGCTTTGCGGGCAGAGCGCCTTGCGCCTCTGCACACATAAAAAAACGCCATCAAGGCGTTTTTTTAAAATGTTCTGTATTCGCTTAAATTGTCATAAATGCCAAATGTGTTGGCCTTTTGAGCAATCCTAACGGTATACGTTGTTGCACTGTTACCATCGCTATACTTAACACCAGCATATATGCTTAAAGTTTGAAGAGAGTTGCTCTCTGACAATGCAAAGTATAATGAAGTGAAAGACAGCGTTTGATTTTTATTATAAATATCGTAATATGGTGAGCCGTCATTATAAGTCAATGTTTGCGGAGTGTCATATTTAAACTCAACATAGCATCCTGCTTGCAATTCTTTTAAAGTGTCGCTCAGCGTGATGTTTTCACTTTGCCCTGTGATAGTGTAATCTCCCAACCTGCCACTGAACAACGAAACCAAAAACGAAGCTTCAAACATATCATCAAACCTTTGCATAAAACTTGCGTATTTTTGTTCGTCCGTATCAAACTCGCCATACTGTTGTGTTTGATTGTAGATTGCAATTCTGTCAGGCTTGCCCACCAAATAAGGCTTTAAATTAACATTAATGCAAGCGGCAACAATGATTGCAACTGCCAAAATGAGGACAATTCCAAGCATAATCAATGCAATAATTTTATTTTTCTTTTTCTTTTTTAATGCCACTTCATGGTCAAGTATGAGTTCTTCTTTTGGCATCTTTATTCTCCTTCTTTATTGCTATCTTTTGTTTTGTTTTGCTCAGAAACATCTTTGTTTTCAGGTTTCTTAGCTCTCACACGTTTAGGTGTTTTTTCAGCGGTATCCTGCTCTGTCTTTTTTGCAGTTGCAGGCTTTTTAACAGGTTTGGCTGCTTTTTCCAACTGCTGCTGATACTCTTTAATAATAATCTCATATTCCTCTTTGGTGATTATGCCATTATCAAGCAATTTTTTGCCTTCATCAACTTTATTTTTGTATTCTTCCAGCTTCTTTGCTTGTTGTTGTTTTTCACGGATTTTGGCTTCTTTTGCTTTTTGAGCCTTATCTTTTTTATCCATAAACTTAACAATTTCTTCGGTGGTTTTTCCCTGCATAATCATGTCAACTTCTTCTTTGTAAATTGTTTCTCTTTCGATCAACAACTTAGCCATCTCTTCAAGCAAATTTTTGTTGTCCTTCAACAATTTTTTTGCTCTTTCATAGTTGTAAGTCAAAATTTCTCTAACCTCATCATCAGCCTCAGCAGCCAATTTTTCAGAGAAATCATTCTTTGTTTGATAATCTCTACCCACAAAAATCATTTCCTGTGATGAAAGGGTCATAAACCCAAGTTTTTTGCTCATACCCCAGTCAAACACCATTTTATGAGCAATTTTTGTTGCATGCTGAATGTCGCTTGAAGCGCCTGTTGTAATCTCGTTAAAGATCAATTCTTCGGCTATTCTTCCACCCATGCTCATCGCAATTTCATCCATCAACTTGTTGTAACTTGCAAAGCTGTCATCATTTTCAGGTCTGCTCATAGTGTAGCCACCTGCCATCCCACGTGGAATGATTGACACTTCTTGAACGTCATCGCAGTTTTTAAGCATTTTTGCAAGCAAAGCGTGCCCTGATTCGTGATAAGCGGTTATCTTCTTGTCTTTTTCTGTAACAAGCCTGCTTTTCTTTTGAGGCCCCATCAGCACTTTGTTGATGCCTTCTGTGATGTCTGTCATAATGATTGTTGGTCTGTTTGCTCTTGCCGCTAAAATAGCCGCTTCGTTGAGCATGTTTTCAATATCAGCACCTGTAAAGCCTGCCGTGATTCTTGCAAGAGTTTTGAAATCAACGCTTTCGTCAATCGGTTTGTTTTTAGCATGAATTTTCAAAATTCCTTCTCT
>CALWTN010000017.1 GCA_944384475.1 uncultured Clostridia bacterium | reverse complement strand
TAATTTCAAAAAAAGAATGCAAAACTGCATTCTTTTTTTATTTTTTAAATATATTTATAGCGCTTTCTTCATCGATTTTAATGTATGAAATGTCATCAAAAGCGTCACTTTTTAGCTGTTGATAGTAACTTTGTTGCAAACTTAAAAAATGTTTGGCTTCTTTTTCGGCTGAAAAAGGTGCTTTAAAACTTTCATCAATATGCTTAAAACCATTAACAAGCATGTTTAAATTTCCGTTTGATTTAATAAACTTGTTATAGAGCAGTGATTTTTTATACATATTTTCTATAAAAGGATAATAGCAAGCATAATAGTCTATATTTTCTTCATAAAACTTTTTATAAAACGCACCGCTAAGTTCTCCCAAGTCATAAGCCACAGATCTTACGAAATAACTCTCAATCTTTTTATTTGGGAAATCGGTTTCTAGAAAGAAATCAAACAAATTATTAAAAGTTTCATCAAATTTTTTTACTTCTTCCGTCATTTTTGTCCCTCTTACAAAATTTTAACATACTTAAAAATTGTTGTCAATACAGTAAATTGTTTGGAATATTGTTTTTTTTGTGATAGAATACGTATTGTAAAGGAGGGAAAAATGAAAAAACTTAGAGGAATACTTGGCAACGCATTGCTTTTGGTGTTCTCAGTTGCAGGTCTCGCATTTATGGCTTTGCCATGGAGCGCAAGCAGAGTGTGGGTTGCAGGTGAGGCAAGCGAAGCAGTTGAAGGGTCAAGCGTGTTTGATGCATTGGGACACATTGCAGACGCTGACGGCACAAGCAAGGCAGCGCTTGTGTTCTACTTGATGTTTGCAATCATTGCGTGCATTGTTGCAATCACATCAATCGTTAGCCTTGTTGGAGTTATCATCGGCAACAAAAAATTAAACCTTACATTCTACAACAGAATTCTTTCTCTTGTTTTGCTTGTGTTTGGTTTAATCGCTATGATTTGCTCTATCGCAGCATTTGCAGATGCTTCAGTTGTTACTGATGTTTTGGGCAGCAAGAACGGTTATGAAATTACGGCTCACGGCGGCGCAATTCTGCCTATGATTTGCGGATTGCTTGCACTTGTTAGTGCTTTCATTGCTCCAAGCAAAAAGAAATCATAATTGAATAATAAAAATTTCCTCTTTGGGCAAAATATGCCTAAGGAGGATTTTTTTATGAAAAAAACGCAAATTAGATGCATTATTGGCAACGCTCTTGTGCATATTGCGGGGATAATGACTTTATGTTTCTTCGTGCTAAACATGATAGAGGGTGCGGCAAAAAATTCAATTTACGGTGCAATAACAAATTTGGCAACTGTGGGAGGGGCTAGCATTGGTTTTTATATCGCATCTAGCGCATTCTATATTTTGACTTTAATTTTGTCGATCGTCATGATTATATTAAGTGCAATAGGTCTTTTTGGAGGAATATTTGATGTTCGTGCGTTAAATATGACCACTGCAAACAGAACGCTTTCAATCATAAACATGATTTCTGCGCTGATGGCTTTGATTTTTATGATTGTATATGTCGCTGTTGCTGGCGTTGGTGCAAGTGTTGGTGCAGGGCCTATTACTGTGTTTCTGGCATCAATTTTGGCGGTTGTTGGTGCGTTTGTGGCATATGACAAAAAAATATACAGTGCAAAATAGAAAACTTAAACAAAATCTCGCTAAGGCGAGATTTTATTTTGATAAATTGTTTTGTTTTTGTATAATACAAATGGAGGAAAGCAGATGAAAGAGCTTAAAATTAGGGGGCTTGTTGGAAGCATCGTAGGCATGGTTGTAAGTTTATTGTGCATTGGTTTGCTTTTTTTGCCAATGTTGGTGGAAGTTGCAGCCGCACCAGCCACAAGTGACAATGTTTTATACAACGTTTTCCAATCAATGTTTTTGATTGGCGAAGTTTCACAAACTTTGGGAACGCAAGGTGCGCTTTATGTGGCTTCGTCTGTGGTTATGATCGTGTTCTTTATTTTAACGGTGGCAATGTTTGTGCTTAGTTTGTTGACATTGATCGGCGTAACTCTTCCAGAAAAGAAACAAAACGTTTCAAACAAACTTAATATGGCTTTGCCAATGAGAATAATCTCTTTGATTTTGGCGATTATAGGCACAGTGGCAACAATTCTTTTAATTTTCTATTTTGAAAACAATCATCTTCCTAGCACGACGTTTGGATATGGAACTATAATTCCTGCGGCGTTAAGTTTGCTTACGATTGGTGCAGGGTTTACCATTCCGTCAGTCAAAGAAATAACTTTGTTTATTAAAAAATTGCAGAGAACATCAGTTTCTAACTAATCTAAAATTTCTATATTTACAATTTTATCTTCATTCAGGTCAAGTTTTACAACATAATGGCCTGATTTTTTTATAACCAAAAAAGTGTTTTCATCAAGAGGCAGAAAATCTTGGATTTCGCCAAAATATGCGACAAGTTTATCTTCGTTAGAGCCGAGCCGATCGCTCAGCAACAGGCTGGCCTCACGATATTCTTTGTTCTTTATTTTTTGTAAGAAAAGCATGCCTATTATTTTATTATTTCTAGAAAGCGTTTGAAGAGATTTTGTTTTGATAAGTTCGCCTTCAGCAAAAACAAACTTTTCTTCTCTGCCATACTTTTCGCATATCAATTCGCCATCAATGAAATCAATTTTTGATGCAGAAACGCTGTTTAAAGAATTGTTGTCGCAATTAAAAATCACCGCTTGATCATAGCGTTCGCCTTTTATTTTTAAAATCACAAAATTTTCATGGCTTATTATCTCGTATGTTTTAGGCTTGCAAATTTCACAAGATTTGATAACCTCATCCGTTTCAATCTCGACTTTGTTTGTCGCTATTTTAAAGGAGAGGGTTTTGCCATTTGCCGTTATTTTTTCTTTAGCAACTACGCCTGAGGGACTCTCTTCTAAAAAATAGACCTCCTTTTCGCCAAGTGAAAAAACTCTAACAGGCGAAAAGTTTGCGTTCATGTCAAGCACAAAAGGCAAGTCTTCTCTTCGACCTGTGGTGGGATATACATACAGTTTTTCGGGCTTGTCAAACTGCAGTGACATGCCTTCATCGATAAGCTCTTCGCCATCTTGCCATTTAACTAAACAAGGATATTTGCTGAATAGTTGATAAGTTTTCATGTGATAAATATATGCTGAGTAAAAAAAAAAATAAGTATAAATATTTTCTTTATGTCAAAAAAATCTTTGGAGGAAAAGATGAAGGGCGTTTGGAAAGACGAAGAGGTTAAATCGCTTTTTAAAGCGGTGGAAGATAACAAGCAGGCGGGAAAGCCAACTCGTGAGGCTTTTGAAACGCATGCGAAAAAGTTTGGCAGGAAAGCAAACAGCGTGCGAAACTATTATTATCATGAACTTGAAAATTTGCAATCCGATTTGCAACGTGCCCGCAGACTTGAAATTAATCTTGCAGAGCATAAAAAAAATCATTTCTCAAAATTTAGCGAAGAAGAGAAAAATAATATAATTTGCAAAATTCAAGAAAAATTATCGCAGGGCTATTCAGTGCGTAAAGCGTGCTTGTTGCTGAGCGGAGGCGATGCTAAAGAGATGCTAAGGTTGCAAAATAAATATCGCACAAATCAAGCCCAGCCATCCAATGTGATTGCTTTTAAGAAAAAACAAAACAGCAAGATCACCGATGCGGATATAAACGGGCTGTTTATGGGGCTTGTTAAACTTATTAAAAAGACAGCTCTTGAAGAAGCAAAACAATCGCTGAGCGATCAAACTTTGCAAAGCAACCTTACAATTCGCAAACTCGTGACGCAGATAGGTGAAAAACAAAGAGAGCTTTCTTTTTTAAAGGAGGACTATCTCAATTTAAAAAAAGAGAATGCTATGTTAAAGAAAAAACTGCTTTTTGCAACTTGCTTAAAGGCGAAAGTTTTAACTGAGAAAAATCATCAAGCTTAAAAAGTGTTTTCTTTTATCACTTTTTGTGATAAAATTTAATTATGCAAATCAAAATCATCACGGGCGGCTGTCAAGTTGAGGCGATCAACAATGCTTTGGCAGACATACCAAAGGGCGAGCAAGTTTTTGTAGTTGTTCCAGACAGGCAAACTCTTCAAATTGAAGAGATGCTTTTTGACGCCCTGTCGATCACTTCAACCTTTGACATCAACGTGGTGGGATTAAGCAATTTGGCAAGCAAGTATGTCGGAGTGCAGTTGCAACCGCTTTCGCAAATTCAAAGTTTGATGTTTGTAAAAAAAGCCATTCAAAACGTTAAGGATAAGTTAAAATTTTTTAAATCCACAAATATCAATTTTTGCAAAGAGATGTTTAAATTAATTTCGCAATTTAAGTCCTCTTCAATCAAGGCGGAGGATATAGATTGTGCGCAAACGCTTTCTCCATTGCAAAAAAAATTGCATGACACAAAGATTATTTTTGAAGAATATCAATTTCTCACCAGTGGATATATGGATGCGGCGGATTTGCTTGAAAATTTCAACAATAAAATTTTGCAAGAGGGATTGTTTAGCGAGGCTTATTTTTATTTTGTTGGTTTTGACAGCTTTACCGCTAAACATTTTGAAATTATCTCTTCGTTGGCTAATGTCTGTAAAGGCATTTGTGTAAGTTTGCCGATTGCTCTTTCAAAAGCCAACGCCTACATATATGATGACGATATTTTACATAAACTCAAAGTTTTGGCTAAGCAAAAGCAAGTGGAGATTGAGGTCATCTCTCCGCCGAGCACTTTGACTGGCGAGCAGAAAATTATTGCAGAAAATTTGTTTGCTGCGCAAAAAATATCGCATTCAAGCGACAACATTGCATTTTTTGAAGCGAGAAGCATGCGTCAAGAGGCCGATATTATTGCAAAACTTATAGCGTTTGAAGTTTATCATGGCAAAAGATATAAGGATTTTTCGGTGGCGGCATCGGATATAGAGGCGTATGGCGATGAGATAGCGGAGGCGTTTGAAAGAAACGGCATCCCTTATTATCTTGACACCTCTATAAACGCAGGCAAAACATACTTGGCTTTGGTGTTCAAAAAACTGATTGCGTTTAGTTATAAAAATTATGACAAAGACGACCTGCTGTTTTTATTAAATTGTCCGCTTTTCGAGATTGACGAGCTTACAAAAAGCAGCGTTAATCAAACATATCAAGGCGGAGGGAAAAACTTTTTCTCTCTTGGCGGAATTGCTAAATTAAAGCAGCTTGTTCAGGCGCTGAACGAAAATATTTTAAATGGCGCAAATGAGGTTGTAGAGTTTTTGCGAGAAAATATCGAAAAGCTTGATGAATATAGCCTTGATGAAAAAACGCTTGATATGGAAAAGCAAATACCAGACATATTAGAGCAGATGTTGCAGTCGTTTAAAGAGGTGGAAAGCGAATATAGCCTTAAAGAATTTATTGCGGCGATGGAAGTTGGCCTGCAGACGGTTGAGGTTTCTGCAATTCCAAGTTATTATGACCAAGTGTATGTAGGCGATGCCAATGACAGTTTTTTTGGCTGGACAAAGGTTTTGTTTGTGGTTGGTGCAAATGCTGGCAAGCTGCCTAAATTAAGCGCTGACAACAGCATCTTTACAGATGATGAACTGAGCAAGGCGGGTTTTAAAAGAAAGGTTGAGCCAACCATCAAGATGATAAATCGGCGTGCAAGGTTCAAAGTTTTTTCGCTGCTGTGTGAATGGAAAGATAGGTGCTATTTAACCTATTCGCTTACAGATTCGCAATCTCAGCAAGCCTCTCCAAGCATGGTGGTGAGCGAACTTTTAAACATGTTTGATAAAAAAGATGAAGTGATAAAAACGCTTTTGACTGACGAAAAAGATATAGACAACCTGCTTTTAAGTTTGGGGAATAACAAAGTCAGCGCCGAGGAGGTTTTGGCGGAGAGCACTTGCGCCGTTACAAAAGCGTTGCTTAGCGAAGCGCTGAATGCCGATTTTGAAAAATTTAAACGCGATGGCAGGCTCAAAAATGCAGGCCAGCTTGGGCTTGGAAGGGTGGTCAAACCAACCGAAGTTGAAAAGTTTTATGATTGCCCATTTAAAGTTTATTGCGAAAATGTTTTAAAACTTAAAGAGAAAAAATTGACCGCACTTACGCCTGTTGAAATTGGCAATATCGTGCACGCAGTGCTGGAAGAATACGGCAAAAAGCATGCCTATCAGATTTTGTCAGAGCAAGAACTTGGCAAATTTGTCGATAAAAAACTTGAAGAAATTGACTTTAAAGACTTGCCAGACGTTGAACTAGCCAAGCGCAGTCTTAAAAAAGATTTGATGCGAATTTGCGCTGAGGTGGGCATGGAGAGAAACTCTTCACAATATAGGCCGTGGCTAATTGAAGAAAAGATTGTCGGCGATGTTGATGGCAAGCCGTTTTTCGGAAGAGTTGACAGGGTTGACAAGGCGGACGACACGTTTAGAATTATTGACTACAAGACGGGCAAAATCAGCACAAACATAATCAGAGATTTAAGTTTTGGCAAAAAGTTGCAACTTTTCTCTTATGCAAAATTTATTGGCGAAAAATACGGCTTAAAGTGTGCGGGCGTATACTATTTTGACGCAAAGGCGGGCTATAAAAACAAGCAAAAGTTGTTGGTTGGCGTCACGTGTGAAGATAGTTTAGACGAAGGCTCAAAAAATGCCATTTCGCAAAATCAAATGCTGTCTTTGCAGCAAAAAGCGCTTCAAATGTTAAAAAAAGGCGAGGAAATGATAAGCCAAGGCAGGCTTGAGCCTTATCCAGATGCCAATTCTTGTGAATTTTGCAAATACAAAGAAATTTGTTTGTATGATAAAGAAAGCGGCGTTCGACTTTTAAAAGGAGGGGTAAAATGAGCGAATTTATTCCATCCAAAGAACAACAACGTATTTTTGATTTTAACAAAAAAAACATGGTGATAAGTGCTTCGGCAGGAAGCGGGAAAACCACAACCATGCTAGGTTTTATTTCACGACTTATCCAAAAAGGGCTGCCTGTCAAAAGGCTGCTTGTGCTAACATTTACCAAAGCAGCAGCAACGCAAATGCGTGAAAGGCTTATCTTGCAACTTTTAGAGAAGAGCGCAGATGCCACTGTTCAATCACAAATTGACGAACTTTTTACAAGTGATATTTGCACAATACATTCTTTTTTAGAAAAGATTATCAAAAGAAATTTGGCGCAATTTCCATATTTAGAAAATTTTAGTTTGTTGGATGAGAAACAGGCGATGCTTTTGAAAGATAAAGCGTTTGAAGAGGCGCAACAAAAGTTTAAGCAGCAAAATGGGTCACATTTTTACAATTTGTTTTTAACTTTACGTTCGCAAAAACTTATCAAAGAAATAGTTTTTAAAATTGAAGATTATCTTGCTTGTCAAGCGGACAAAGAGAAGGCGCTAAAAGACCTTGCGAATTATAAAGTAAACTACGAAAAGGCGCAAACGTTTTTGTTGCAGATTTTGCATCAAAAAATTTCACAGCTTTTTGAAGATATTGACACGTTTTTGCCAGATAATGCCAAAGTCGAAAACTTTTTGCAGCAGTTAAAAGCTTGTTTTGTTAAAAATGACAATTTGCGTGAGCAAGCAAAATGCATCTGTGAAATTTCGCTGCCACGGCTGCCTATTTTGTCTGGTTATGAAAGAAAAGAAGATGTTAAACTCATCAAAAACGAAGCGCAGGAAATTGTTAAATTTGCACAAAAATTGCAGCCAGAAAATCAATTTGTGTGGCAAAGCGAACAAACGCAAACGTTGATTGATGAACTGATTTGTCTTTATAAAATTTATTTTGAAGTTTACTCAAACAAAAAAACTGACAGCAATTTGCTTGATTTTGATGATTTGGAAATTAAAAGCGAAGAATTGCTAACCGAGCAAGACATTTTAAAGCAGTTGCAGGAAAACTATGATTTCGTATTTATAGACGAATATCAAGACACCAACCCAGTGCAAGAAAAAATTGTTAAACTTATTGCGCAAAAAGCAAAATTTATTGCGATTGGAGATCCAAAGCAGGGGATTTATGCGTTTAGAAACGCCACCTCGAAAATAATCTTGCAAGACAGCGAGCAGTTTGAAAAGGATGAGGACTCGCAAACGGAATATCTAAGTCAAAATTACAGAAGCGATAAGGATATTCTAAATTTCGTAAACGCGGTGTTTTCAAAGATCATGACTGCCAAAACCACCGGCATAGATTACAAAAAAACTTCCATGCTTAAAGGCGACAACGCTTTTAGCAAGGTTGAAAATTTGGCGGGCGTGAACATTTTGCTCGCACAAAAGGCTCAGCGAGAAAAAGCGCAGGTTGCAGAAGAATATGATATCTTTGACGACAAGCTTTCCAACGATGAAGAGAATGATTTGGAAGCGCAGATTGTCGCAAGCAAGATTGAAGAACTTTTAACCAGTTTCTTTGTAGATGCTAAGACGGGAGAAAAAGTGCGAGTGCAGCCAAAAGACATCGCCGTGCTGTCTAGATCTCGCAGCAATTTGACCAACAGCATCGCCAACAATTTGCGAAAAAAAGGCATTCCTTTTGTGTCAACCATGCGCAGCGATTTGCTTTCAAAGGCAAATATAAAAATGATAGTGTCGCTGCTAAAGCTTTGTTGCGATCAAAATGATGATATTGCGCTTGCAAGTTATCTTTTGTCGCCAATGGTGAGGATAAGTATGGATAAGCTAGCCCTCATCGCAAAAGATACAAAGGATTTTTGCCAAAGCGTTTTGCAAAGCGAGGATGAAGAGATTAAGGGTGCATTAAAATTATTGCAACAATTTAAATTACAATGTCTATTTTTAGGGGCGAAAAAAGCGCTTGAAAAATTGTTTTTACAAACCGAATATTTTGTATATCTACAAAGCGCATTGGGGGAGAATGCCGTTAAAGAAATGGAGGCGCTGCTTTGCAGCATAGCGACATTTGAAAATGACAAAGACTTGCCGGGGCTTTATGCTTATTTGAACAGCGATTTAACTTTTTCAAGTGTTGCTGGTGAAAATGCGGTCACGATTTCTTCCATTCATGCAAGCAAAGGGCTTGAATACAAAATTGTGTTTGTGGTTGGCGCGGACAAGCCTTTTGTGAGAGTCGACAATTCACAATTTAGAGTTTGTGACAACTTTGGCTTGGCGCTTTGCTGCTATGATGACAGCGCATGGAGCAAAAGTCCATCACTTGCGCTTTTATCATCAAAGGAATATGCAAGGCATAAAGAGCGAGTAGACGAGCTTATGGTTTCGTATGTGGCACTCACTAGGGCAAAAAATCATCTGTTTGTCACGGCCACACTTGACTATGACAAAGATTATCAAAAGGATGCTGAAAAAAGTAATTCGCTGATAGAGGCAATTTTAAATTGCGACTTACAAGGCTGCGGTGCAAAAGTTGAACAAATACAAGAGGTTGTAAAACTAAACGCCAATGTTAAAGTTTCGCCTATTGTCGATGTTGATAAAAACAGCGTGCAGAAAATTAAAAATTATCTAAACTTTGTTTATCCGTTTAAAGAAGAAACTTTAATAAAGCAAAAGGCTTCTGTAACTGAACTCGCAAGCAAAGGTAAGGATTTTTCTTCTTCAAACTCTGATGCGATAGAGGTTGGCAATGCCTTTCATGAGGCTCTTCGTTTGTTGGATTTTGATAGGGTTAATAAAGCGCAAGATGTAAAAAATATATTAATTGAAAAAAAATTACAAGAAAATTACTTAAATTTAATAAATTTTCAGTTAATTTTTGAAATTATTAATTTAATAAAGCCTTTAACAAAAAATAAAAAAATAATAAAAGAAAAACAATTCACCATGCGTTTGCCGCTTTCGCAAGGCGCAAGAACTGTGCAAGGCACGATTGACCTTTATTTAAAGGGCGATAAAAATATTTTAATTGATTATAAATACACATCACAAAAAGATGAAAATGTGTTGAAAGAGAGATATGCGCCGCAACTTATGTTATATAAACAGGCGATCGAAAATGCCGAAAATATTGTGGTTGACGAAATTTATTTAATTTCAATTAAAAATAAGCAATTAATTAAATTTTAATTAATTAAAAAAAATATTAAAAAATATTAGTAAATTATTTTTTCTTGTGTTATACTAAGGTATAAAAGGAGATTAAATATGAATTTTTCATCCCTTGCAGATATCAAAAGCGCATTTGAATCGTTCTTTGTAAGTTTAACAAGTTCGGTTACATATAACACTTTGTTTTTTGTGGGCTTAGGCCTTGAAGTGTTTTTCATTTTTCTGTTTGGCGTGCTCAGCCTCTATTCTTATGAAAGCAGAATGAGAAAGTCGCTTGATAAATTAAACAGATGGCTTTTCACGCACAAAACGATTGATAAAGAAAATATTAAAGAGTTCAGCGATCTAATTAAAAAAGCGCCTAAAAGGCTTTCGCTTAATTGGCAACAATATATTTTGTATCGTGAAAAAGCGCCATCATCATATATGTCGGTTGAAAACATTATCGAAAAGCCATTAAGAACAAGTTCCTTTGCCGCAAACATTAAAAACCTTGCTTGGATTTCTATCGTTTGGGCAATCATCACGTTTGTTGTTGGAATTTCCTATCAAAACTTTGGCGACACAATCGTAAATGCAACCATGGTTATCATCGCTTTACTTATTCCAATTTTTATATTAATTTTAAGCACAATCGCCATTATGATTTTAAGGGCAAGAAAAAATGCCAACCTCGATGAATTGTATCAAAACTTGCATTTGTTTGATAGGTTTATTGACAATGCTTGTGTAGACTTGCCACCATATATCGATTATTCATTGCTCTTCACTCCAAAAGAGATTGATAAAGGCATTCCTGCACTTAGAGAGTATCTTGAAAGCAGGGCAAGAAAAGAGAAAGAAGAGTTTGATAAAATTGCCAAAGAAGAGGGCGTTACATACGAAAAATATGACTTTGAGGGCATTGGCATAGATGGCCAAAACATATTGGAAAGGGCTATGAAAGAGGCTGAGGCTTATCTTTCAAAAAGAGATAAAACTTTGGCTAAGATTGCTCAAATTGAAGCCACTCTTGAAAGTTTGAAACGTAACTTTGAAAACATCCAAAAAGATTTCCAAAAACGCATGCAGGTTTCAAAAGAAAATATTGAAAGGCTTAGACAGCAGCAGGAAGAAACCACAAACAGAATTGAAAGCAATTTCTTGCGTAAACAACAAAACCAAGAAATCGCTAAGCAAGAAAAAGAACAGGCAGATTTTGAACAGCAAAGCAATCGTTATTTAGTTGAAAAAAGCGATTACGAAGAGGTTATCAAAACTCTTAATGATGAAATAGAAAGCAACAAAACCGAAGTGGAAGAGGCTATGATGAGCGAGTATGAAACTTTCTATTCAAAATTGTTCAAATCGGCTATTGACGAAGCGCAAAAGAAGGTTAAAGATAGAATTGAAACTTTAACTGTGACAAATCAATCGATTGAAGAAGATTTAACTGTTAAAGAAGCGCAGTTAAAGAGGGTGATTGATGAAAATGAAACATTAAAAAGAAAGCTTGGCATGGATTATGAGCAAATAGAGATTGAGTCGGCATCCTTTAATCCAAAAGAAGAGAGCAACAAGCAAGAAGAGGTTGAAGAATCGTCACTCATTACGCCAGGTGACGTGGCTAAGGTTTTAAAGGAAAAGTCTGCGGAAGTAAAAGAAAATAAAGCGGCAGTCTCCAAAAACAAGGCAAAGATTGAGGACAATCAAAAAATAACCGAGATTTTGCAAGAAAACAACCAAGAAGCTCAAGTTCAGGCTGTTCCAGAAGCTGCAACTGTGGAGGAATATCAACCATCGCTAGGCGCCGAAATCCAAGAAGAGGAGGTTCAAAAAGTTGAGCCACAACCTCAAACAATGGCTGGCGAAGCGGACGACTTTGACTTTATAACTCCAGTGCAACAAGCCGAGAAAGCGCAACCTAAAACCACAACCACAACAGGCAAACGCCGTGGCAGACCAAGAAAAGGCGAAGAAAAAACTCTGCAACAAATGATTGAGCAAAAACGCTCAAGAGGCAGACCTAAAAAAGCCACAACAGAGGCTAAGACAAAAACAGAGCCTAAAAAGAGAGGCAGACCAGTTGGCAGCACAAAAAAACCAGTTGCGGCTAAGCCTACCGAAAAGAAAGGCAGAGGCAGACCTAAAAAAGATGTGGCACAGTTGAAAGAAATCAACAAAAAAATTGATGACGAGCAAAAGCGTTTGGCATCAATGAAAGTTCAAATTGATGGCGAAATTCAAAAAGCAATAAGCAATCTTGAAGCAGGATCTTCAAAGCAAGAGCGCAGAGATGAAATTCTTAATGAAATAAATGCATTAAAGGCCAATGTTGAACAGGTTAAAAACTTAACATCTGCCAATGAAGAAATTGAAAATATAAACAAAAAGATTGAAATGTTGCTTGAAGAGATCAAAACTTTGAACGAAAAATAATTAAAAACTCGCAGTTGTTGCGAGTTTTTTTGCGGTTAATTTGTCATAAAATGCACGTCTCATACACAAAATAGAGTAGGAAAAAGTATGGGATTTTGGGCTTTAATTGTTTTAGGTTTGGTGCAAGGTTTGACAGAGTTTTTGCCAGTTTCTTCCAGCGGGCATTTGGTGTTGCTGTCCAACATCTTTGGCATTGAGGACAGTTTGTTTGTAAGCATTGTTTTGCATGTTGCAACCCTGCTTTCTGTTCTTGTTGCGCTGAGAAAAGAAGTTTGGCAAATTGTCAGACATCCATTTTCTCCGTTAAGCAAAAATTTGGTTATCAGCACTATTCCAACTTGTTTGATTGTTCTACTTATTTATCCTTTTATCACTCAGTCTTTTGAAGGGAAAGTTTTGCCAATCTGTTTTATGATAACTGCAATTTTATTGCTCGCAACCGATTTTTTTGTGAAAAAACGATCTCAAACGATAGCCAAGCCGATCAGTTTAAAACAAGGGCTAGTCATGGGCATAGCACAAGGATTTGCAACTTTTCCAGGCATTTCTAGGTCGGGCAGCACAATATGTGCGGGATTGTTTGCTGGTGGAGATAAAGAAAATGTTGCAAAATTTTCATTTTTAATGAGTGTGCCGATTATTATACTTTCTATGGCGCTTGAAATTTTTAACCTTGTCAAATCTTGCCAAGTGCCAAATGTGAATGTCGCAGGGTTGATTGTGGCGTTTGCGGTTGCCTTTCTTGTTGGCGTGTTTTCAATTAAGGCGATGATAAAAATAACGCAAAAGTTAAGATTCAAATGGTTTAGCCTTTATTTGATTTTGCTTACGTTGGTCTCACTTTTTGTTTAGAGGGTGAAAATGAATTATTTTACAAAAAGTATTGATGCTTGTTTAAAAGACGTTGCCTCTTCTAGGCAGGGGCTTTCTATGCAAGAGGCTAAAATAAGAGAAAAACAACTCAAATTTCAACAAATTCAAACTGCTAAAAAAGATGGTTTGGCCAAAAAATTTTTAATGCAGTTTTGTGACTTGATGATTTTGATTTTACTCGCAGCGGCGGCAGTTTCGTTTGTTATTGGCGTTATTCAAGGCTCGTCAAGCGAGATTATTGACGGGGCGGTAATTTTGGCGATCGTGTTTATGAACGCCGTTTTTGGTGTTTTGCAAGAGAACAAGGCAGAAAAGTCTATGGCGGCACTTGAAAAACTGTCGCAGCCAGAAGCAGTTTTGCTGCGAGAAGGCAGGCAAATGAAGGTCAACACGCAATATATCGTCAACGGCGACATCATCGTTTTAGAAAGCGGAAGTATTGTGCCAGCAGATTGCAGGCTGATTGAAAGCAGTGCGTTGCTTGTAGATGAGGCCTCACTGACTGGTGAAAGCCAGCCAGTCGAAAAGGACGCTAAATTTATTTGCAAAGACGACATGTCTCTTTCAGAGCGGCGCAATATGGTTTACAATGGCACAACCGTTGTTCGTGGCAGAGCGCTCGCTGTGGCGGTTGGTGTCGGCAAACAGAGCGAACTTGGAAAAATTGCCAACGTTATTGCCACTTCGAGCAAAGAGATGACGCCGCTGCAAAAAGGCATTAAAGATTTGGGCAAGCTCATCACATTTTTGGTGCTTGGAATGGCGGTTGTCACTTTTATTTTAGAATTATGCTCGCATTACAGCCCAATGGACGCTTTTTTGACGGCAATCGCTATTTCAGTTGCGGCGATTCCTGAAAGCATGCCTGCCGTGATAACCATTATTATGAGCCTTGGAATCTCTCGGCTCGCCAAACAGCGAGCGATAGTCAAGCACATGCATTCTGTGGAAACGCTGGGCTGCTGTGATGTGATATGCTCTGATAAAACTGGCACGATCACACAAAACAAAATGCAAGTGAAGGCAATCTATTGCGACAATAAGCTCAGTTATTCAAGAAGCAATGTCGGCAAAGATTTTTCTCTGCTGCTTGCAGCGATGGCGTTGTGTAATGATTGCAGTGTTGGTAAAAGGGGTTTTAGCGGAGACCCAACCGATGTGGCGCTTGCGGAATTTTCTAAACGATATGCTTACGACAAAAAACAACTTGATTTGCAATATTCTCGTCTAAGCGAAACGCCTTTTGACTCGGTGCGAAAGTTGATGAGCACGGTTAATATGTATAACGGCAAAAAAGTTCTTTTTGTCAAAGGAGCGGTTGATTTTTTGCTAAATAGATGCCAAAAAATGATAATAAGTGGCATCGAAATTGACTTGACGCAACTTCGCAAAAAAGAAATTGAAAAAGCAAATGTTGCGATGTCGAGCAAAGCCCTTAGAGTTATCGGCTTTGCATATAAATATGTGGACGATGAAAACCGCTGCAAAGAGGATGAACTTATTTTTATCGGGCTTGCTGGCATGATCGATCCGCCACGCAAAGAGGTTAAAGATGCCGTAAAAAAATGCTTGCAGGCGGGCATGCGACCAATTATGATCACGGGCGATCACATGGAAACCGCATTTGCGATAGCAAAAGAAGTTGGCATTGCAAAAAGCAAAAATCAGGTGATTTCGGGCAGCGAAATTGATGCTTTAAATGACGAACAGTTTAAAAAGCGCCTTGCCTCGGCAAGCGTGTTTGCAGGTGTTAGCCCCCAAAACAAAGTTAGAATTGTAGAGGGGTTAAAAAGTTTAGGGCACATTGTGGCGATGACAGGCGATGGCGTCAACGATGCCGCCAGTATGAAAAAAGCCAACATTGGCATCGGCATGGGAATCACGGGCACAGATGTTACAAAAGAAGTTGCTGATTTAATCATCACCGACGATAACTTTGCAACCATAGTTGTTGCGGTTGAAGAGGGCAGAAAGGTTTACACCAACATTCAAAAGACGGTGAAATTTTTGTTTTCCGCCAACATGGGTGAAATTTTAGCATTATTTTTAGCAACAATAATCTTTCCGCAACATGTGTTTTTGCTGCCAATCCAAATTTTGTTTGTCAACCTGATAACCGATTCGCTTCCAGCCATAGCGCTTGGCGTTGAGCCTGCCGAAAAGGGCATAATGCAGCAAAAACCAAGGCCAAAAGACAAGGGATTGTTTTGCGATGGAAATGCCTTTATGACCATCACCATGGGCATTGTGCAAACGTTGCTCACACTTTCAGCATTTTGCATTGGGCTGTTTATCTATGGGCAGGCAAGTGCGATGAGCATGGCTTTCTACACGCTTAACATAGTTCAGTTTTTCTATCTCATTTCCATCCGCACTGAAAAAAGCATATTTAAGTCGAACCCTTTTGCAAACAAATATTGCAACCTAGCGATTTTGTTTGCAGGCGGATTGTTGGCGCTGATTGCTCTTACGCCGCTTCACACAATTTTGAAACTTGCGCCGCTTAATGGTTTTGAATGGTGCTATATCTTTCTTGTGTCGATCGTCATGCTTTTTGCAAGTGAGTTTTGCAAATGGATTGTTCGAGTTAAAAAGAAAAAGCAGGCTTAAAGCCTGTTTTTTTATGTTATATCATGATAAAAATAAATAAAAACAATAATAATTTTTAAACTTTTTGACTTTACGGCGTTATTGTGCTAAAATTTATATATGCTTAGTGAAATTTTTGAGCAATCGGCGGAATTTAAAAATTTTTTGCATTTGGTGCGTGAGGAGAAAACGGCGCACTCGTTTTTGCTGAGCAGCAAAGATGCTTTTTCTGCCAGCCAAATGGCTATGCTGTTTGCAAGGGCGCTGTTGTGTCCAGATTTATGTGGCAGATGCGAAAATTGTAAAAAGATGCTTGTAAATGCACATCCAGACGTTAAATTTTTCCCACAAGGCGGAAAACTTTTGGTGGAAGACAGTAAAAAAATTGTGGATGAAAGTTTTACAAAGCCAATTTTTTCTGATAAAAAGATTTTTATCATTCAAAACGTGGATTTATCCACTGACGAAGCGCAAAACAAGTTGTTGAAGTCGCTTGAAGAGCCGCAAAAAAACGTTTTCTATATTTTGACCACCACAAATTTAGATAAAGTTTTGCCAACCATACGTTCAAGATGCAACAAAATTGAAATTATGCCTTGCCAAGAACAAGACATTGAGAAACTGCTTTCGTGCAGTGAAGAGCAAAAACAGCTTGCCTTAAAAATCGGGCAAGGATACGTTGCCAGAACGCTTGAACTTGCCAAGAAAAAAAATCTTGCAGGCTTGTTTGATTTGGCTGTGGGGCTGTTGAAAGATTTGTCATCCAGCAAGGAGGCGGTGGTTTGGTCGAGAAAAATCTTAGACGAAAAAGCCGACTTTAATCTGCTTATTGAAATATTGTCAATGCTAGTTGAAGATGCGCTCTTTGCAAAAGTTGATAAAAATTGCAAATTGCGTTTTGAGGGCAAAAGAAAGGTTGTTTTGCAGATTGCGGAGGCGCTTTCTATCAAATGTATGGCAAACTTGCAGAGCGTTTTCGACAAGGCGGTGCGAGATTTATCTTACAACGTCTCGCCTGTGCTGGTGGCGGACAACTTGGTTATGAACATTTTGGAGGTTAAGTATTTATGCAAATAGAAGTTATCGGCGTGCGTTTTAGACATGGCGCAAACACATATTCTTTTTCGCCCAACGGCAAAGAGTATTTGGTTGGCGACATGGTTATTGTAGAAACCGAAAAAGGCAATGATATTGTTAGGGTGGTGGAGAAAGAGAAAACCATCGATGCCTCTGCTTTGGAAGAGCCGCTTAAAAATGTGCTTAGAAAGGCAACGCCAGAGGAAGTTGTGAGGGCGGAGGAAAACGACAAAAAAGCCGCATCGTTTTTGCCAGAAGTTGCAAGCATGGCAAAGCAAAGTGGGTTGGAAATGAAAATTGTGGCGGTTGAGAGCAACTATGATTTTTCAAAACTAACCATCAACTTCACCGCAGAAGGCAGGGTGGATTTTAGAGCCTTTGCAAAAAAACTTGCCGAGCGCTTTAAAACAAAGATTGAGCTTAGACAGATCGGGCCTCGAGATGCCGTTAGATATATGGGCGGGCTTGGCATTTGTGGCAAAGAGTGCTGTTGCAGCCAAGGCTATGGGCTTAGCGATCATATTTCAATAAAAATGGCAAAAAATCAAAATTTGTCGCTAAATCCAAACTCGATCAGTGGCGTTTGCGGCAAATTGCTCTGCTGCCTTGCCTATGAAAACCAAACATACGTGGAGGCGCTTAAAAGCATGCCAAAGGTGGGCAGTATTGTTGCAACCAAAGATGGCAAGGGCAAGGTTGTGTATAACGATCTGTTAAACAGAAAAGTTTCGGTTAAGTTTGAAGACGAAAACAGCAGCGAGATTAAGGAATATGATGAAAACGAAATTAAGTTTGAACAAAGATGAAAGGCTGGACGACTTGCAGTTTGAAGGCTTGAAGATCGTGCAGAACAAAAACCTGTATGCCTTCACATCAGATTCGGTGGTGCTTGCCAACTTTTTGAAAATTAAGAAGGGCGAAAGTGCGGTGGAAATAGGCTCGGGCAGCGGCGTTATTTCAATTTTGGCAACAAAAAAAACCAACGCAAAAAGCATAGTGGGTTTTGAAATTCAACCGGAACTTTTTGAAATGGCAAACAAAAGTTTGATTTTAAACGATATTTCAAACGTGCAGTTTATCAACGATGACGTGCGAAATTACAAAAAACATATTCAATCTGGCAGCGTGGATGTGGTGTTTTCAAACCCTCCATACAAGCGTGACGGCTCGGCGCAGGACAACAAAAATATAAGCAAAACCATGGCTAGGCATGAGAAATATTTGCCGCTTCATGATTTGGTTGAGTGTGCCAGCGGAATGTTAAAATTTGGTGGAAGGGCCTATTTTGTTTATGATGCGGATAGATGCGCGGAAATGATTTTTGAGTTAAAAAGCACAAAATTGCAGCCAAAACGCATGTTTTTTACACAAAATGGCAAAGGAAAAGTTATATTATTTGTGGTAGAAGCTGTTAAGGGCGGCAAAGATGGGGTTACAGTTTTGCCAAACCTTATCACAAACGACAAGGACGGCACTTACTTAGAAAATATTAAAAAAGGGGCGTGGGAATAAATATGCCTCTTGACAAAAGATTAAAAATAGATTACAATTAAAATGTGGGAGGCAAAGATGAAAAAAGAAGAAGCAATAAAAATTATTGAATCAATTTGTTCTTTTGAAAATTATTTGGAAAGAAATAAAGTGGGGGGAAAGAAAAAATGAAAGGAAAAATTGAGTTTTTGATGAAAAGGAACGATTCTGGTGACAATATCCCTTTTGTTAGATTAGATGGATGTTCCGACGGTGTTGAGGTTTCTCTTTTTGGTGATAGAGCGACTCTATTTAATGGAACCAAAGAACTTAAACGACTTGGGGACGATATGTTTTATATTAGTATACCAAGCTCCAAAAATGTTTTTATAATTGATCAAAGGGGGAATTGTAAGCCGGTCAGGTTATTCACAGCAGATGTAGAAATTACAACTACGGCAGATGGCTTTATTAAAATTGAAAACCCTAAAGGAAACTTCCGATATATTGACAGATTGTTTCAAGAATCAACACAGCCAACAGAATTAGGCAAAGCGCTTTATCAATATGATAGAGAAAAGATTAAACCAGAGAGGGTTATTGACGCTTATTTTGAAGAAGCGTATAAAGATGACCCCGAGGGCGTGATAAAAAACAAGGTAATGGAATTTATTTTAAAAGAAGAAAAAGCACGAGCTATTAGGGGACTCGAAGGGAAGGAGAATGTTCCTGATGATTATGTGAAAGGCTTTGCAGATAAAATAGCTGACATTGAAGCATATTTAGCGCTAAAACAAGAAAGAGTACAAAAAAAAGAGGCAGCAAAGAAAGCGATTTCTTCAATCTCATTTGATAAAAACATTTTA
>CALWTN010000016.1 GCA_944384475.1 uncultured Clostridia bacterium | reverse complement strand
TTTTGCCAAATCGGTGCAAGGGCTGGTTTGCCCCCACCTGTCGTTTGTTTATGCCTTAAAAAAGACAGTCCCCGACAACAAGACTAAATAAATATATCAATTTGCAATAAATTTGTCAAGAAAATATAGCAAACTTTTAAAAAGTTTTTGCAAGAAAAAAACCCGCTGAATGCGGGTTTGATTTAACCTAGCAAATTTAAGCATTGTCGATCATATTGAACAGATCTTGTTCGCTGATTATTTTTATGTTTAACTGCTGCGCTTTTGCAAGCTTAGAGCCTGGGTTTTCACCCAAAAGCACAAAATCGGTGTTTTTTGAAACAGAGCCCGAAACTTCGCCGCCGTTGTTTTCGATAATCTCGGTTGCCTGCGCTCTTGATAGAGATGGCAGCGTGCCAGTAAGCACAAACTTTTTGCCAGCAATCGGCGAAGAGAAATCGCGCGGTTTTGGATTTATTATCTCCACCCCAACATCAAGCAAACGAGAAATTTGTTTTAAGTTTTCTTGATCTTTAAAATAATCAAAAACATTTTTTGCAATCACTGGGCCGATGTCGCTTAGCGCTTGAATTTCACTTAGTTTTGCCTGCTCTATCGCCTGCAAACTTGAAAAATAATTTGCAATATCTCGTGCCGTTTTAATTCCAACTTCGCCAATGCCCAAAGCATAAATAAACCTAAAAAGTTCAATTTTTTTGCTTTTTTGTATGGATTTTTGCAAATTTTCGGCTTTTTTATCCTTAAAATTGTTTAATTTTAGAAAATCGGCTTTTTCAAGTTTATATAAATCGGCGGGATTTTTCACCCCCAAATCGGTGATTAAAACGCTTACTGTTTTTTCGCTGAGCCCTTCAATATTAAAAGCGTCTCGGCTTGTAAAATGTGTGATTCGCCCTTCAATTTGATCAAAACAGCCATCGTGATTTGGGCAATAAAGAAGCGGGCCTTTTTTAATCAATTTGCTTGCACAACATGGGCAGAGAGAAATCTCTTCAATCTCTTTGGCATTCTTCGCCTTTTCAGCCAAGCCCAAAACTTCAGGTATCACTTCGTTGCTGCGGCGCACAAAAACTCTGCTGCCAATTGAGATGTTTTTGCGCAAAATGTCATCATAGTTGTTCAGTGTGGCTTTCTGCACAGTTGCACCAGCAAGTTCAACCGGTTGCAAAATGGCAATCGGCGTAACCTTTCCAGTTCTGCCAACCTGCCACACAACGTTGTTTAAAACTGTTGAAACTTCTTCAGCTTCAAATTTATATGCCATCGCCCATTTTGGAAATTTGGTTGTCCAGCCAATCTCATCACGATAGGCAACCTGATTTATGCTTACCACCACCCCATCAATCATTACATCCAAGCTGTTTTTGCGCTTATCAATGGCGTTGATTTCTTGCATAACTTCTTCGGCTGAAGAAACAATTTTAAAATAATCGCCTGTTTGGAAGCCGTTTTTAAACAAAAAGTTGTGAATTTCTTGCTGCGAATTGAATTTAACGCCCTCCGCTTGCAAAACGCCATAGCAGAAAAAGTCTAGGTTGCGTTTGGCGGTTTCTTTTGGATCTAAATTTCTTATCGCGCCCGCAGCAGCGTTGCGTGCGTTTTTAAGTTTTTCTTCCGCCGTGCGATTGTAAATTTTAAGCGCATGATTTGTCATCATGCCTTCGCCTTCAACAAACAAATGCCCTTTAAAAGCAATTTCAAGCGGCACAGAGCGAATGGTTTTAACTTGCGCACTTACATCTTCGCCTACATAGCCGTTGCCACGTGTTGTGGCACTTACAAACTTGCCGCCCTCATATTCAATAACAAGATGCAATCCGTCAAATTTATATTCCACCGAAAAAGTCATTGCAGAATGAACATCTTTCATATCCTGCACCCAAGCAAACAGATCTTGCTGGCTGCGCACCTTGTTTAGCGAATAAAGCTTTTTAGGATGCTCGCGCTTTGCAAATGCATCCAACACTTCGCCACCAACCCTAAGCGACGGAGAAGACGGCAATACCCTGCCGGTTTGTTTTTCTAGGTCAATCAAACGGTAGTAAAGTTTATCATATTCCGCATCCGAAATTGTTGGTGCATCCAAATCATAGTAATTGTGGTTGTGTTTGTTTATCTCCACAATCAACTTTTGCATTTCTTCGATTTTATCCATCACTCCTCTCCCAAAATTGTAAGCGGTGCAATTTCAAGCATCAAACTTTTTTTGCCCACGCTTTCAAAAATTATATCTCCAACCAAACGATCGTCGGTTATACTTTCTATTTTACCTTTTCCAAATTTAGGATGAGCAACAATTTGCCCACATTTATATTTTGAAGTGTCAATTTTATCATTTTTCTCTTCAAAACGCGTTAAAATTGAGTTTTTATTAAAAAATGAAGTGTTTTGAGCAAAACTTTTACCTTCGCTCATCACATTTCGCTGCTCAATTTTTTTAGGCGAAAACTGATAAAAGCCAAGTTCCTTGCAAAAGCGGCTTGCAATTTGATAGTTGGTTTTGCCATACAAAAAGCGCTTGGAGCAGTGAGTGATAATCACCTTTTCTTCCGCCCTTGTCACTGCAACATACATAAGCCTGCGCTCTTCTTCAACATCGTCTGGCATGGTTGCCCTGCTGATTGGAAATATGCCTTCTTCCAAGCCGATGATGAAAACATTTTTAAATTCCAGCCCTTTAACTGCATGCACGGTTGCAATTGTAACGCTTCCACCCTCACCAATCTCGTCAGCGTCACTGGAAAGTGTTATGCTCTCCAAAAAGTCGGCAAGGCTTGCGTTTGGATTAAGCCTTGCATATTCTCTCACCCCTGCTTCGAACGAGGATATGTTCATAAGCCTGTCAAAGCCATCTTCACTTTTTTTGTCGTATGCATCTCGCAAGCCAAACTTGGTGATCACTTCGCCAGCAAAATCGGCAAGCGGAATATCAAGGTTTTTAAGCGCTGAGAAAATTTCTAAAAACGACGCCAATTTTTTTTCAAGAGCGGCATCACTTTGCATTTTTCCAGCCAAAAGTGCACGTAAAATTGAATCGTTGCCGGCAAGAGTTTTAAGCTTTTCCACGCTGCTTTCGCCAATCCCACGGCGCGGGAAATTGACGATTTTTAAAAATGCGACATCGTCATCTGGGTTTACAAACAATCTTAAATACGCAACAATATTTTTAATTTCTGCACGCTCATAAAACTTGAAGCCGCCGTAAATTTTGTATGGAATATTGTATGACAAAAGCGCCTCTTCCAAATTTCGAGAGAGAGCGTTCAGGCGCATCAGCACCGCAAAATCTGACGGTTTGTCTCCCCGCCTTACCAATCTTTCAATCGTGCTTGCAACAAACAGCGCTTCGTCACGTTCATCGATGGCGTTGTAAATTACAGGCTCGTCGCCGCCCTCTTTTTGCGTCCAAAGTTTTTTCTCAAGACGTGAACGATTGTGCGCAATAAGTTTGTTTGCCCTATCCAAAATTTTGGAGGTAGAGCGATAGTTACGCTCCAATTTATAAACCTTGACATCTGGGAAATCCTTTCTAAAATTGAAGATGTTTTTAAAGTTTGCCC
>CALWTN010000015.1 GCA_944384475.1 uncultured Clostridia bacterium | reverse complement strand
AATCGAAGCTTGCAAGATGATGTTTTTCCCTTCAAATGATTTGTAGGTGTAGGTTATGTCTCCAAGCTCAATAGTTTGATTGATGGCAACCTCTGATGTGCCATTCATTATTACATAGTCTGTTGCGATAACTCCCACTGACGCTCTTGTGTTTTCGTCATATTTGAAAGTTATATCACTGATTGTCACATCGCCAAGCGCTGGCGCTTTAAGATATTTATCTGCAAGCCCCGCCGCTGTCAACTGATCTCTCTCTGCGTCAACATCTCCTAAGAAGCCCCAAGCATTGATGTTTTGCAAAATTATTGCTGTTGCAGATGTGGCGTTTGGAGTTTGTCCTAACCTTGTTGCAATGGTTGTTGTAACCTCTGTTGAAGATTCGCCGTCTCCTCCTGTGCCGGACACCTCTTTTGTTTCTTGATCGATTGTGATTTCGTCATAGATTACACCAACATCAAATCCCGCACCTTCAACAAAACTTAATGTCGATTCTGCTTCATACACCACAGGCGTTTGATCTGAATCAGGTTGAAGTTTGAAATAGAAGATTATCATATATCCAAACACGTCTGACACTTCAACCCTGTAAAGCTTTTCACCAAACATAACTTTGGTTGGCTTGATTAAAACGGTGTTTAGTGCACTGTTGTTTGTATAAACTTTCTCTTCTTCTGTCTCACCTGGTGGGTTCCAATATAATTCATCACCTTCTTTAGTAGAGGCAAGGGCTAGTTTTCCAATAGTTGTCTCTGCGTTGTAGCCTACGCCCGCTTTTTGAACCTTTATTTGATAGTTAAACGAAGAAGCGATATTGTCAGAGTTCCAATTTTTTCTTACTACTGAAAGAATTGGGTGTTCGTCGGCGTTTGCGGTGCTGCCTGCGATTAAAATGTTCGTTTCGCCGTCTGGCGTCATCGTATAAGGCGTCTCTTGATTGGTCACATAATCTTGGTCTTCATATATAACGCCTGCCTCGGCTATCGTTGAGCCGCCAACGGTAACTTGATAGTCTGGGACGATTCTAAACGCAATTTCGAATGTTTCCGTCAAGTCGCCAACTGTGTAAGTAAATTTTACCAAAGCATAGTCGCCGTCCACTGCACAACCTTGTGCATACAAATAGAAATCGTAAACAGTTTTATAATTGTCGTTGGTGACTATATCTGAGAAGAGTAAATATGGGTTCTCTGGTCCCGCTTGATATTTAAAATGTTTGCCCGTGTTTCCAAACGTTTGTTGTGTAGCATCAACAATGCTAACGCTGAGTTGTGCGCCTGTTGAAACGACATCTTCCATTGTGATCTGCTTGCCGGTTGACGCATATTTTATTCCCGCCAAATCAACAAGCCTATACACGCTTTCCTTGTGAGCTTCCACGTCAATCGCTGTTGGATTGCCCGCATTGTATTCACGCTCCACCATAATATCAATCGCTTGTATTAATTTGATTGAGGTTGCGCCTTGCTCCGTTCCCGACTCGCCAATCTTATATTGTATCGTAAGGGTGCCTTCTTTGTTCTCCCATTTAATATTGTCTGAATTGTCTACGATCACCAAATCATCACTTGTAATCAAAATTGAAGAGCCGTCCATGGTTGCATAACGATATTCAACCCTGCCGGCAAGCCTTGAAAACTCAATGCCTGAGGCTGCTGCATTGTTAATTTTGAAGATAACCTCAACCTCATATTTTTGATTAGATGAGTCTGTAAACATCAATTTGCCGTCTTCATAAACCAAATTGTTTTGGCCGTGGTCAACATAGATTGTTTTGCTTAAATAAGTGTTTTTCATTAGGAATGACGTGATATAAACCTCTTTTGGCTGCTTTTGCTCGTCTCCCTCAGTGGTGACAATTTTTCTAACCCAAATGTCATAAACCGAATCTACAATTGCGTTTCCGCTTACATAGAGTTCTGCAAGACGATATCTTCCGCCCAAGCCACTTATTTGTGTTCTGTCGGCATACACTGTTTCTTGCGTGCCGCTGTGATTGATGGTTGCGTTTTGTGTGGAGGTGATCACCTTGTCAAAGAAATAGATTGTGTATGTTGCTCTAACACCTTTGTAAATCACTTCCAAAGTCGCAAACATGCTTCCCGACGTGCCTGTTTTTTCAACCTTCAAAGTTCCATCATTGAGCGATTCTGCAGTAATAGTAATGTTGTTGCTTTGGCTGAGAACCTTGCAAGAGAAGTTTGCCTCATAGCCTATTGCCTCTGACTCGCTGTCAGTCTTGTTCGTCACAACCAATCTTGCTGCGTTTGCGAAATCTGCCTTGCCGTTGAAGAAATTTTCTATGTAAATGTTTTCCCCACCAAATGCCAACGATTCATATGTAAGCACATTTTCGCCTGGTTGAGGATAGTTTGGCGTGATGCTAACTGCTGGCAATACTGTTAAGGACACCCTTGTTGAGAATGTAAACAAAGGCTTGTCAGCGTTTTCTGTATAATAACCGAGCGTTATCGCAACTGAGGTTGGAGTGTTTACTCCCACATAGTTTGGAGTGATTTGCACGTTTTTATCTGCAATGTCAACCGCACCTGTTGTTGGCACAACGTTGGCATCTTGCGGTTGGTAAGACTCAATCTTTAACTTGTTCAAAAGCGGATGGTTCTCTCCAATTCCATTACCATCGCCAAGTGTCGCAGAAACAAAATCAAGTAATTTCCCTGTTCCTGTTTCTTTGCCTATAACATCATTGCCAATCTGCACATTGGCATTTGGCTTAAAGTTTGCTTTTATTGTGTAGTTAAACACAACATAGCCCTCTTGTCCTTCTTGGTCTCCTTGGTCTTTGACGGTATAGTTGAATTTCAGCGTCACTTCTTGATCAGCCATCGCACTTTCAAACAGAATGCCTTTTTTACCTTCTTCTGTCGTGCCTTGTGCATATTCTTTTCCATCGCCGCTTATTTCAATCGAGTCTACTGTCAGAGTTTTTCCTTCGTCTGCGACGAGGTCAACCATTTTATCCCAACTGTATGTTTTACCTGCGTATAGAACGTTTGAACCTACTTCTCCTCCTTCTTCTCCTGTTGCATTTTCTCCCTTTTGTGTCGCTACCACTGTCGCTGGAACAAATACGTTGAGCGATGCTATCACCTTGCCTTCAACTGAAAAATAGATGTGATAGGTTGTGTCGTTTGAAATAAAGGCTGGAGTTTTGATTTTTAAGTTGTTGCCTGATGTGTTTTTATAATCATAGTAAATGTAATACTTAGAAGCATCTGTTGCTGTTTCTTCTTCGCCATCCCATGTCTCTGCCTTTGCAAAATCATGCGTCATGATGGTTTCAACTTTGGTTACGTCTACGTTGCTGGATGCCCCAGTCTCGTTGCGCTGCATAGTTGTGACTGTCAGTGCCGATATGTCGCCAGAGTTGAGTTTCCAAACGTCTTCTGTTAAACCAGTATATTGAACATAATATTCAATATTTTGTGCGTTTATAGAGAAGTTATATTCAATGTCGCCGTTGTAAACATCTTTATATGAACGCAATAAGGTTACGCTTACATTTTCTGCATTAGAAAGATTTTTGAATGTCACTTCCATGCCGTCAAGCGAAATGTTAAACCTTGCATCTGTCACGCTGAACCCGTCTTTGCTGATTGTGAGAACTTGATCGCCAATCATCGCTTGCTTAATGGTTAAGGTTGCCTCGCCAGCAGGTTTAACCCCGCCATCATCATTATAATATTTAAATTCATCGGAGATTCTTTTCTCGCCGTTGTGCTGAGTGTCAGCGCCCATTGCCGCCGATAAATCCACCGTAACTTCCTCAGCGCCAACATCGATTGCCTCGGTGTTGCCGCCAAAAGGATAAACTGGCTGAGCAATTTCGCCGTTTGGCTTTATGCTTAGGTTATATTTGTATCTTATTGTGTTGCCGTCTCTGGTTTGAACAATCCATATGTATGCGCTGATTGCAGCTTTATCTGCGCTGCTGATGTTTTTGATGCTGAGAATATTGGTGTTGGTTGTGACTTCCATAAAATCTGTAAATTCGTTTGGCATTTCAAACTCAACCGTAATTCTTTTTTCTGCAAGAGTTTTGGCGTTAAAACCAAGCAAAACATCCTTGCCCGCAAACATTGTAAATTCCCAACCAAACGTGCCTTTTGTTAGGCTGTAGCCTTCTTTTTCACTGTCACTGAAAAGACTTACTTGATATAATTCAACAATAAATTTATCTTCATTTTCTTCATCTTCATAGATGTCTTTTACATAATAGGTTTTGCCGTCAACGACAAACACACCTCTAACCGAAGCGCCTATCGAAATTGAAGAGCCTTCCGCTTGTGGCCGCAACGAGACAATGCTTTTGCCATCGTCCGACACAGTGACTGTGTATGAGAGGTCGTTTAAAGTAATCCCGTTTTGTGTGCCACCAGAGATAACATTGTCATTTTTAAGCAAATATATATTTCCATCGTTGCTTATTAAATAAGCCTTGCCCTTTATAGTGTCTGGAGCAATAAGCAAATATTCTTTTCCTGCATCAATCTCATCTGCAGCGTGCGAGCCGTCAATGATGGTTTTTAAGTCGTCTTCTTCTGTTTGATAGGAGGCAAAGATGTCTCCGACTGCCGACATGAACATAGGCCATTTGATTGTAACAATATCCTTTGTTCTGTCTTCAACCGAGCCTTCTCCTCTAACCACACCGCTTAAATAGATTGAAATATAATAATCCTCGCCTGCCTGATAAGTTTGATCTATTCTAAAACTAATCGTTTGTTCGTTTCCAGTGCCGTAAATTGAATAAGCGCTGGTGCCGCTTGAAGAAACTCTGGCAGTTAATCCATTAACAGTTGTTTTTGTAAACACCAATTCGTTTTCGGCAATCATTATCATTTCTATGCCGTCATAAATCACTGTGTTTGCAAGCCAATCTCCTGCCCCTTTTTCAACCAAAGCCTCTCTATCAACACCTGGATCAAGCGTAAGTTTGCATTCAGCCACTTCTTCGTTGTCGTAATAAGCCACCACATAAACATCTCGAGACCATTCGTTGTAATTCAAGCTTAACGCAATTTCTTTAAATCGCAAGAAAAGCTCCTCGCCTTCAAAAGCAATCGTTTTATTTAGGTTGGACTGGCTTTTGTTGTCGTTGCTGTTGTAAACTCTGATATCCGTGAACACTGAATCGTCAAGCGTTGTGTTTTGTTTGCTTTGATTTAAACTTTGATTGTTTTCTGTTATTCTAGCAAAGTCAAAATAGTTGGCAAATGTTTTTTCGTCTTGTGAATCTAAAACATCTGCAAGGCTTAATGTTGCCGCTTCAGCACCCCCAGCAGGAATTATTTCAAAGTTAGGCAAAATGTAAACAGTAACCTCTCTGTAATAAGCATAAGTGTTGCCTTTGCCTTCTCCGTCAAAATATGTATATAATCTGAAAGTTTTTCTTACCGGCTGATAAACATCATTAAAGGTAATATACGTGCCTACAATCCCATTATAGCCTTCCTCTGCGCCGCTTAAAGTTTCAATTTTTCCAATTTCACTGCCGCCAAGTTCTGTGTTCGCCCATTCCTTTAATATGTAGGCTGAATCACCATATCCTTGATACTTATCAATGCCGCCCCAACTAAAATTAGACGCATCATCTGCAACAACAACCTTTAAAACATCGTTTAGGTTGATTCTATAGCCTGCATAAACAAGCACTTCGTTTGGCTGAGCGTTTGATGGTTTGTCGCTTTCTCTCACCCCGCTGACAACGTCTTTGATTTGATAATTAACACTATTAAAATTATTGTCGCCGTCTGTTAAATATTTTTCTATTTTCAAGTTAAATGTGAAGTTAAGCGAGCCGCTTGTATTGGACGCCACAAAAGGTATGGTTATGTCTTGCCCAAAGTTTTGCAGTATTGCTATTTCATTCAAGTTTCTATCTTGATAATTTGCTGCTCCATTGTTTATCGAAAACATATCCCAAAGAGATGCATCCACTGATGAAATGAATGCTTCAGAAATGCGGAATGTGTATGCGGCTGGATCATACTCAACCTCGTTGCCGCCCTCGCCTTGAACATACACTTTAACGATTTCTTTTAGTAATAAAGAGCCTTCTGTGTTCTTCTTGCCAAGCACAGAGTAAGAAACGTTGGCGGTGTTGTGCTGATCTTCGTCATTCACGGTGATTTTTACAATCCCCACGCTTTTTGCGTTTATTGTGAAAGTATAGTTAACACTTGCAGCCGAAACGGTGATTACAACGCCATCCACATTGCCGTTTCCAAAAGCAAGGCCTTGCTTGTTGCCCCCCAAAGAGGTTACGCCAACAGCTTCCGCATTGCTTGACAAAATGTTGTAGCTGTAAGAAAACTCTCTTCCATATTGATCAAGCACTTTTGTGCCTGCCTTGCCAGAAGCTTCATCTCCGTTGATCAATTTGTTAAAATCGTCAACATCACTAATCGGCGCTGTAAGTTTGCCGCCAGTGATTGTAAGTTTTCCATTTCCATCGCTTTGCAAAACTTGCTCTACATTAAAAGTTTGCCCTGCTAAATCTTCATTTATAATCTGGTTAGGTGTTTGTGTGTAAATTTTTACAGCGGCATAATAATCGCAACCTGTCGGCTCTGCACGCCAAGTGTTAACGGATATTGAATTGTTGTAGGAAATGTAAACGTAAAAATCTTGCCCAAGCCTTTCTTCAATGGTCTTGTCATTTATATCTACAACAACGCTGACTTGATCGCCCGTAACGTTAGGCTCGCCGAAAATGAAGATGTCGTCTCTTATAATTTTTCCGTCAGCATCTTCTGTTGCATAAAAACTTACTCTGCCATTGTTGTATTCCTCTTTGAATATCTCTCCATCGCCCGATTTTAATTTTAGGTTAAGAGTAAAGGCTTCGTTTGTTCCCGTTGGGATTGCAAAAACGTCAGCGCCCTCCACCAAATACTCACCGCCAATTTGCAAATCGGCGCTTTCAAAGCCCTGCAATGTCTTTTTTGCAGAAACGGCGATTGGTTTAGAAATCTCAATAAGCTGATATTTTCCATCGGCTGTCATTATGGCGTTGCCGTATGCATCCGTCCTGACAGAGGCAAAGATAATATTAAAATCAAGCGCATCTTTTACAACCAGCTCACTTCCCATCAGCGGCCACAATGTTTTTGCCTCTTCGCCAATGGTGTAGCTGCCATATCCTTCACTGGTTACTGCTATGTAATCAGCAAGTGTGCCTTCTGCCAAAGCTCCGTCATAATAAGCAAAGAAAACTTTCTTTTGATAGGTGTTTTCTGCCGGAACAAAAGATATAGCACTTAAATCATCTTTATATTGTGAAGGAATAACATTTCCTGCGTTGTCATAGATGATTGTTATAGAAATGCCCGTCTCCTCAAGCCCTTCTTGCCAATAAACAGGCTCGTCTTGCTTTTCCACTGATGTGAAATAAACTTGATGAACCACAGGAGTAGAAGATTCTTTGTCTACAAAAATTTCTTTTTCGCCATTTTCATTTTCAACTATAAGCACAACCTCTGCGACAATTTGATACTCGCCGTTGGTTGAAATTTCCCAATATGCATGTTTTAAGTCTTTAACTTGAGAGTTGATCAGCACATATTCATTTTCGCCAACCAAAACACTCTCTCCGCCCTTAACCATCACAAGGCTTAAATCCACAGCGTCTTGAGTCTCTTTGTTCTTAACTGAAGAGATTCTTAACCCCACGTTCTTTATCATGCCCGAAAGGTCGTTTGCATGAATGTCGCTTATGTTAATGTTGATGTCCTTATCTGAAAGCGCACTTGTTCCAGCCGAAAGCCTGAACAGTTTGTTTGTTGTGATTTCCCATTGCAAAGTTGAGGTGTCTCTAATTTCAAATGAGCCTACATTTGCCTCGACAACGTTAACCTCTATCTGCGATTTAACAGCACTCTCGTCTGTTGAAAGCACCCTAATTGCTTCGCTGTAAAGTGGAATTCCTGCAATCTGGCTGTTGCTTTCGAAAAAGGAAAGTTGTTGCTTTGCGTTGTTAAAGCCGTAAGCCTTGATTATGTTGTCGCTGGAAGTTTCGCTGCCAGCAGAGAAATAAACATCTCCGCCGTTATACTCAAAGACAACACTTTCTGAGTTTTCTAAGTTAAAGAAAACTTGTTTTTCACGTTTTTCGGTGACGTTAGAGTTTTTGTCGTCACTAAACAGCCATCTGCTTGCCTGAGGATAGAAGGTTGTTTCCACAACAAAGTTGGTGTTTTCTGCAATCTTGTTTTCTTCTCCCTCTGCGCCTAAATCTGCGCCCGTTGTTGCGTCTTTTAAAGACAAAGTAATTTCACGCACTGGCACGTCTACCGCAATTTTTATAGAGCTTGAAGAGAGCCGTTTGTTTTGCGTGGTTATAACAAGCTCTGAAATGCCTCCCGCATTTGAAAGAAAAGTCTGACCCGATTTGTCAAAATAACTTGCTTGAACAAGCTCAACTGTAAACTCCTCGTCCAAAGATACGTTTTCTGGAACAATGATGATGCCGTCTGAAATTTTGCCGTCATCTGTTCTTGTCACTGAAACGCCCTGCTTAAAACTGAAAGTGATGCCCTTTTCGGTTACTTCTTCGGTTGGAGATTTGATCATCAATTTAAAATCACTCGCAACTTCATATTGTGAGTTTTGTGTGTGATAATTTTGTTGCAAGTCTTCCACAACAATCTCTTGTGGGTAAACCTGCTTAGGCTTAAAGCCCGTGGTCAAATAGACAGCCAGAAAACTGCCCCCTATTGCTAAAATGAAAACGACAACCAATATCACAATAAGTTGCCAAGTTTTTGGTGCTTTAAGCTTCATTATCCTTTGCCCCTTTTAAGAATATTCTTTGCAAAATAATCTAATTTAATTATACTTTTTTTGACAAGTTTTGCAAAGCAAAAATATTGCATTTTTTATTTTTTTTGATTTTAAATATATTTATATATTTATAAAAACAACTTTTTATTTTTTACGCCTAGTTTTAAAACGCTATAAAATGTTGCAACTTTTTAAATTAATTTTTGCTAAAATAACAATAATTAAGCATTTTTCACATATTTTTTAATTTTTTTGCAATTTTTTATAATTTTTTAATTTATTATTGACTTAAATATTTTTTTTCTTTATAATTTTAATGTTGTTAAAAGGAAGAAAATATGATTCAAGTAAATAATGTTTCTCTGGCGTTTGGAGGCAGAACGCTTTACAAAGAGGTCAACTTAAAGTTCACCAAGGGCAACTGCTACGGCATCATCGGTGCAAACGGCGCAGGAAAATCCACCTTCTTAAAAATTTTAACTGGCGAAATTGAGCCTAACACTGGTGATGTTTTTATCTCGCCCGGTGAAAGGATGAGCGTGCTTCAACAAAACCAAAACGCTTTTGACGATCAGACGGTGCTTGACACCGTTTTGCTTGGCCACAAAAGATTGATGGAAATTCAAAAGCAAAAAGACGAATTATACGCCAAGGCAGATTTCAGCGAAGAGGACGGCATTTTGGCGGGCGAACTTGAAACCGAATTCGCCGAACTGGGCGGCTGGGAGGCAGAAAGTGACGCAAAAAACCTGCTGCAAGGTTTAGGCGTGGGCGAAGAGCATTATTATGCGCTTATGAAAGACACCGACCCTAAAATAAAGGTTAAAGTGCTGCTTGCACAGGCTCTTTTTGGCAACCCGGACATTTTGGTGCTTGACGAGCCAACCAACAACTTAGACTTTAAAACAGCAGTTTGGCTTGAAAACTTTTTGCTTGATTTTGAAAACATTGTTATCATCGTTTCGCACAACCGACACTTTTTAAACAAGGTTTGCACTCACATCTGCGATGTGGACTTTGGACAAATAAATATGTTTATCGGCAATTACGACTTTTGGTATCAATCCAGTCAACTTATTGCAAAACAGCTTAAAGACCAAAATAAAAAGGCTGAGCAGCGTGCAAAAGAACTTAAAGAGTTTATCGCTCGATTTGCCGCAAACGCATCTAAGTCTAGACAAGCCACCAGCAGAAAGAAAGAGCTTGAGCGCCTTACGATTGAAGACATCAAACCATCGTCTAGAAAATATCCTTACATCGACTTTAAGTTTGAGCAAGAAATTGGAAAAGAAATTTTAAAAGTTGAAAATCTGACAAAAAAAGGAATGTTTAATAATTTAACTTTTAACGTAGAAAAAGACCAAAAAATCGCTTTTTTTGCAAAAAATAGTCAAATTATCACAACATTATTTAATATTTTGGTTGGAAAAGAACAACCCGACAGCGGCACAATTCACTTTGGAAAAACAATTTCTGTCTCCTATCTGCCGCAGGATAACCGCGAATATTTTGAAGGCTGCACGCTTTCAATTGTCGACTGGCTAAGGCAATTTTCTAAGGACGAAAACGAAACCTTTATCAGAAGCTGGCTTGGCAGGATGCTTTTACCTGGCGAAGACAACTCAA
>CALWTN010000014.1 GCA_944384475.1 uncultured Clostridia bacterium | reverse complement strand
AAAATTTGAGGTCGAGTGTATTGAGGATACTCAAGAAGCCCATTTGAAAAACTTTCTTCATTCAAACTATCTTTGCTCAGCACACCATCAACAAACCTTGACAGGCTGTCGATAATCACCATGGTTGGCAATTCCCCGCCCGTCAAAACATAGTCGCCAATTGAAACTTCTTCTGCATCAAAAATTTCAATCAGCCTCTGGTCGATGCCTTCATAGTGCCCGCAAATAAAAATCAAATGCTCTTGTTGAGCATACTCTTTTGCTTTTTCATGATTAAAAACCTTGCCACTTGGAGATGGAAAAATAACCTTGCTGTTTTTATCCCACACGCTTTTTACGGCGTCATAAACAGGCTGCACGCTCATCAGCATGCCCGCGCCGCCGCGAAAAGGTGTGTCATCGCATTTCTTGTGTTTATCCTTTGTGAAATCGCGAATGTTGATTATGTTGATTTGCAGCACGCCTTTTTTTTGCGCACGAGAAATGATGCTTTCTTCGAAAGGCTTAAAACTATCTGGAAAAAGCGTTAAAACATCAATCCTCATATTTTATTTTCCTCATATGCGCGCCTGTTGACAACTAAAGTGTCATTTTGCGTAACAAAAATTTGGCTGATGTATGGCACTTCGTAGACATGTCCATTTTCTTCGATTGATAAAATTGGCGCAGAGCCATAGTCTTCATAATCGACAATCTGCCCAACCTTTTTACCTTCGCCATCATAAAGCACCATGCCGATGAGGTCATCCACCAAAAAGTCAGTTTGCTTGTATTTTTCAATCTCGGCTTTTGGAAGATAGATTTGGCAATTTCTAAAAACCTCGGCGTTGTTGCGATCGTTTACGCCCAAAAGTTTTAAATAAAGAAAGCCGCCTCTTACAACAGCCCTTTCAACATCGCATTCGTTGCCATCGATATACACAATTTTTGCATTTGTCACAGCCGCAAGAACATCAGTGAACAACTGACATTTAAGTTCACCTCTAAGCCCTTGCGGCTTTGCAACTTTGGCAATTAATAAATTTTCCATTATTCTCCAAATTTGACAAAAGTTTTTCTTTTATCTTTGGCAAAAGACTTGGCAATGGTTCGGATGCTTGAAGCAACTTTGCCGCCTTTCCCAATCACTCTGCCCATATCTTTTTCTGCAACGTTAACATGAACAAAAGTCTCTCCGTCTTTTTCTTCAATTTCAACGCTGACTGCATCCTTGTCTTCAACAAGGCATTTTACGATATATTCAACAAGTTCTTTCATACTTTCCCCTTACTTTTTGTTTTCGATTACACCAGCTTTAACAAGCACTGACTTTGCTGTTTCGGTTGGTGTAGCACCATTTTTAAGCCATTTTGAAGCCTTTTCAGCATCAACTTTAATTTCTGCTGGGTTTTTAAGAGGATTGTAAGTTCCGATAACTTCAATGAACTTGCCATCTCTTGGGCTTCTTGAATCAGCAACAACAACTCTGTAAAAAGGTGCTTTTTTGTCGCCAAGTCTTGTAAGTCTAATTTTTACTGCCATTTTTTCCTCCTTATAAATTTTTATATATAAAATTGCAATGCAATCCTATACCGTGTCATACGGGCGCGCAATGGGCGGTTTTTGCAAAAACCGCCCGCCCCGCCATTTGGCGGGGCTTCGCTCTCGCGGGCGCGAGAGCGCCTTGCGCGCCCCCTTAAAACCTGAATCCCTTTTTATTTTTCATCATCTTCATCATCTCTTTTGACTGAGCAAACTGTTTAAGCAAACTGTTCACCTGCTGCACGCTTGTGCCGCTGCCCTTTGCAATCCTTTGCCTTCTTGACGCTTTGATGATGTCAGGATTTTGCCTTTCTTCTGGCGTCATTGACTGAATGATGTATTTGTTGATTTGAATTTGCTTTTCGTCGATCTGCACGCCTTTAAGTTTGTTGCCCAATCCGGGTATCATGGAAAGAATATCTTGAATTGAGCCCATTTTTTTCATGCTTTCAATTTGAGCAAGATAGTCATCAAAAGTGAACGAATTTTCTCTAAACTTTTTCTCTAACGCCTTTGCCTGCTCTTCGCTTACGGCTTCTTGAGCCTTTTCAATCAGCGAAAGTACATCGCCCATGCCCAAAATTCTGCTTGCAATGCGATCTGGATAAAACGGCTCGATGTCTCCAATTTTTTCTCCCACACCAGTAAACTTGATAGGCTTACCAGTTATAGCCTTGATTGAAAGAGCCGCACCGCCACGAGTGTCGCCGTCCAGTTTTGTGAGAATAAAACCAGTAACATCCAGTGCATTGTTAAACGCTTCGGCAACATTCACGGCGTCCTGCCCTGTCATAGAGTCAAGCACAAGCAAAATTTCGGTTGGAGAAACCTGCTTTTTGATGTTTTTAAGTTCATCCATAAGTTCTTCGTTGATATGCAGCCTGCCCGCTGTGTCAAGAATAACTGTGTCGTAGCCCTGTTTTTTAGCATGCTCCACCGCTTGCTGAGCGGTTTTAACAGGATTTTGCGTGCCCTTTTCAAAAACTTCAACATTGGCTTGCTTGCCAACCACCTGCAACTGAGAAATTGCGGCAGGACGATAGATGTCACACGCCACAAGCAGCGGTTTTTTGCCTGATTTTTTAAGATGAGCGGCAAGTTTTGCACACATTGTGGTTTTGCCCGCACCCTGCAATCCGCAAAGCATAATAACAGTTGGCGGCGCTGATGAAACCACCAACTTTTGATTGTTGGAACTCATCAGGCTTGTAAGTTCATCACGAACAATTTTGATGACTTGCTGCGCAGGCGTCAGGCTTTTTAAAACTTCATCGCCCACCGCTTTTTCGGAAACATTTTTAACAAAATCCTTGGCAACCATATAGTTGACATCAGCTTCCAAAAGCGCGATTCTTACTTCACGCATTGCCTCTTTAATTTCAAGTTCAGTCAATCTTCCGCGCTTGGTAAGTTTTGAAAAGATGTGATTAAACTTTTCTGATAATGATGAAAAAAGTGCCATTTACTTCTCCCCGTTAAGTCTTTTTAAAAATCCAAGTTTATCTTCATATTTTTGAAGTTTAGCCTCCGCTTTTGAAATTGCGTCCTTCACAGCCTGCCTTGAAACATTGTGATTTTGCCCAATTTCAGTTATTGTCAAATCTTTTAAAAGATAGTCTTCCATCACCTGCCTTTGAGTTGTTGAAAGCAGCGGAGCATACAAATCTAAAAGACTTGCCAAATACAAATTTTTCTCTAAACTCAT
>CALWTN010000013.1 GCA_944384475.1 uncultured Clostridia bacterium | reverse complement strand
GTTATCAACGCAAAAATTCCTAATCAGAAGGCTGGTTTTGATGGGCTTAGTGGTGCTGCGCGCGCATCTAAAATTTGTGAAGCGCTTTGGGGAGGAAAGGCGGCGGAAGAACTGCTGCCTATTGCAGCCATCGCCACCATTGCAGATATTGTGCCACTGCTTAGTGAAAACAGGCGTATTGTCACAAAAGGGCTTAAACTTTTTGAAAGGCACCTTCCGACTGGAATAAAGGCGCTGTTTAAAGAAAACACAGTGCCAATTTCTTCGGCAACTGCAAACGCAATTTCTTTTAAAATTGCACCAAAATTGAATGCCTCGGGCAGGATGGGCGATGCTGCGGATTCGCTTAAACTTTATCTTGAAACTGACCCTGTGAAAGTTAAAAAATTGGTGGCAAAGATAAACGAGCACAATCAAAAGCGTCAGAATATTTGCAACAAAATTTATCTTGACGCCATAAAAGCGCTTGAAAAGACTGAACTTAAAAATATTAGGGTGATAGTTTTGGCGTCAAAGCGTTGGGATCAAGGTGTGCTGGGAATTGTTTGTTCAAGATTGGTGGAAAAATTTCATCGTCCAGTATTTTTGTTTGCGCAAGAGGGCGACACTTTGAAAGGCTCAGGCAGAAGCATTGATGATATAAACATCCACGCACTGCTTTCTTCCATGTCGGATATTTTGGAAACCTACGGCGGGCATTCCATGGCGGCAGGCGTGACGATTAAGCGAGCCAACTATGAGGAGTTTTCAAAAAGAATCAACGCCTTTGTTTTCAGCCATGTAAACGAAGAGGTGTTTATTCCAATCAAATATTATGACAAAGAAATTTCGGTAAGCCAAATTGACGAAAAGTTTTTGCAAGAGTTAAAACTTTTGCAGCCTTGTGGATGTGGCAATGCCACTCCAAAATTTAAAATCACGGCAAGCGAAGTGCAGTTTGCGCCTATGAAAAAATATGCCGAGCATGCTGAAATTAAAATTGAAGATTTTCCGCTTTTGTTTTTTAATTTCACGCCTTATTCGGTTGCGCTTAGATTTTCAAGACAAAAAAGTTTTATTTTCGAGTTTCAGGAGGAGGGACGAAAGGGCATAGTCGACTGCTTTGATGGCGGGTCGTTTATAAATCCAGACACAAATGCGTTTGTCTATCCTTTTGAAGTGGAGCAGTTAAAATATCAAAAAAGCACGCCTGCAAAATATTCTCTTTACAGCAGAGAGGGCTTGATTAATTTTGTCACGCAGGTGGGCGAAATGGTGTTTGGCACTGCGTTTGTGACTTTTTCTGGATATGAATATGTAGAGTTTGCAAAAACATATTCTAATCATGGCATATATCATTATGGCATCTGCGATAAGTATTGCTCGGGTTATAACAGCCTTCTTTTGTCGCCTCAGGGTTTGGACTGGGTAAAAAACTTTGATAGAGTTGTGTTTTTGTCGCCAGTTTTGGATGAGGGATATCTTAGCAAACTAAATCAAATCTCAAACGCAGAAATTTTTGTGCCAATGGACAAGGATTCAAAAGTGACAAGATATAACGCGCTCAACCTTTCACGAGAAAATTTTGCAAAAATTTATTCGCTGATTTGTTCAAAACAACGTGAAAGTTTTGCAGATATTTTTGATTTATATGATAAAATATTTGCGGAGAGAAATTTTAAATTTCTTGATGTCTTTGTGGCAATCAAGGTTTTTGAAGAGCTTGAGTTGCTGAAAATTGAAGGCGAGGGCAGAATTAATTTTGTTGCAGTTAAAGAACATAAGAGAAACCTTAATGAGTCAAATATATACAACAAGTTAAGCATATTCAAAAAAATTTTTTAAGGATTAGAGATGAAAGTTAACTTAATAAAAAAGATTTTTAACAATTACAAACTTCAAGAAAAAGAAAAGCTGCTGCTTGTCAAGATTGTTAATGACGAGCTTAATCTTGAAAGGTGTGATGAAATTTTAGATTTCATGATTAAATTCAAACTTGACAAAAGCTCGCTTGTTGGTTTTTTGGCATATCAATTATTTAAAGCCAATCCCGAAAAGGCGGACAAGCTAAGCAAGGATTTCACAAAAGATGAACTTTCAGTTTACAACGGTTTCAAAAATTTAAAAGACATTCGTTATATGTCCAAAACTGAGGAGGCGGAGGACATTAGAAGAATGTTTCTTGGGCTTGGAAATGATATTAGAGTGGTTGTAATTAAACTTGCAGGCATCTTGTATGATGTCAAACATTTGTCCTTGCCGCTGAGCGAGGCTGACAAAGATTTTGTGGCAAATGTTAAAGACGTTTTTGCTCCGCTTGCAGAGCGTTTGGGCTTGTCATCTATGAAGTCTTATATGGAAGATTATTGTTTGAGATTGCAAGAGCCACTTATGTATAACGCACTTATCAGTGAACTTGAAAAACAAAAGGACAGCAACGAAAAACAGATTGAAATAACCAAAGTTCGCCTGCAAATAATTTTAAATGATTTGGGCATTGAGGGAGAAATTCAATCACGACAAAAACATGTTTCGTCAATTTTTAGAAAGATAAATGCTCAAAACGTGACGTTGGCACAAATTTATGATCTTATTGCTATGCGTGTGCTGGTAAACACCGTGGAGGATTGCTATGCCGTGTTTGGAAGAATACACGCAATTTATAAGCCTGTGCCGGGGAGAGTTAAGGATTATATTTCAAACCCTAAACCCAACGGCTATCAAACATTGCACACCACTGTGATTGTTGAAAACCAAAGGCCGCTTGAAATTCAAATTCGCACATTTGAAATGCATAAAAATTGCGAGTTTGGTATTGCCGCACATTGGATTTATAAAGAAAAACGCAGCGCAGTAACCAAACTTGACAAAAAGCTTGCTTGGTTTAGAGAGATTATGGAAAACGCTCAAACGCTTTCGTCAGAAGATTTTGTTGAGTCGCTTAAAACAAATCTTTACAGCGGAGAGATTTTTGTGCAGACTCATCGTGGCAAGGTGATTGAATTTCCAGCGGGTTCGACAATCATCGATTTTGCGTATGCCATTCATTCCGACATTGGCAATCATTGTGTGGGCGGCAAA
>CALWTN010000012.1 GCA_944384475.1 uncultured Clostridia bacterium | reverse complement strand
AATTTGTAGGAGAGGGATTGTGAAAGAGTTGGATTTGAAAACATGGAATCGTAGAGATATTTTTAATTTGTATTATCAATATGACATTCCGCAAATTTCACTTTGCACGCCGATTGAAGTTTCAAATGTCTACAAATTTGCAAAGTCGAAAGGCTTGTCGTTTTATTTTTGCCTGTGTCATGTGTTTTACACAGCGCTTTTAAAGCATGAAGAGTTTATGATACGCTCGCTCAACGGCAAAATCGTGATTGAAGACGGCGTGTATGCCAACGTTTGTGCAATCAAAGATGATGAAGAAGTTTTTAAAATTGTGTTTAGCAAGTATCATCCAGACATCGAAAAATTTTGCAAGCAACTTAAAAGCAAATTGCAAAAGCAAACGCAGTTTATGGAGCCGTTGCCAGCGGGAGCAAGAAAGGGTCAAACAATCGCATATATTTCATGTGCGCCATGGTTTGAGTTCACTCATATAACTCATCCGCAAGATGTTCAAAAAAACAGCTTTGTGCCGCACATTAGTTTTGATAAAATCAAAACAAACTCAAAAGGCGAGAAGTGGATTAACGTTTCGCTTCAAGTAAATCATGCGGCGATTGATGGAAAATTGATTGCCAAAATGTTGGATGAAGTAAGAAAAATAATAAAAAGTTTGTAAAATTTAATAAAAAAACATAAAAAAAGTAAATCCAAGTGGATTTACTTTTAATTTTTCACAATTTCATATCCGTCTTTGGTGTCTTTGATGCTGAAACCTAACTGTGAAATTTTGTTTCTAAGTTCGTCTGCTGTGGCAAAATCACGATTTTGTTTTGCCTGCCAGCGTTGTTTTGCAAGTTCTTGCACTTCGGTTGGGATTATGTCGCCTTCAAAATCAAAGCCAAAAATTTGGTTGAATTTTATAATCACATCATAAATTTTTCTGTCACGTGGCATCTTTAAAAGCGTCCAAACAATGCCAAGCGCTTTTGGAAGGTTTAAATCATCGTTGATTGCTTCTAAGAAATCCTTTTCTGCTTTATCAATCTTGACTTTTGTGCTAGCAGTGCTTTCTTTATGCTCTTTTAATATGTTTTTCATGCTTTTTAAAGCATTTTTTGCACTTTCTAAGCCTTCCCAAGTGAAATTTTGTTGTTTTGCATAGTGAGTGGTGAAAAAGAAGTAGCGATAATCTTCTGGCGAAAAGCCTTTTGCAACAAGGTCGTCAAGCTTGTAAACATTGCCCAAACTTTTGCTCATCTTGCCGCCGTCTACCAAAAGATGTTCAAGATGCATCCAGTTGCTTACAACCTGATGTCCTGCGTATGCATCATCCTGTGCGATTTCGTTTTCGTGATGCACTGGTCTGTGCTCAACGCCGCCGGTGTGAATGTCGATGTATTCGCCAAGATATTTTATTCCAATCGTGCTGCACTCAATGTGCCAACCTGGATAACCTTTGCCCCAAGGGCTATCCCACTGCATGATATGCTGCTTTGGTGCTTTAATCCAAAGAGCAAAGTCGGCAGGATGGCGCTTTTCTTCATCGATGTCGATTCTTGCGCCTGCCAGTTTGTTTTCAAGCCCAACTCCGCCAAGTTTGCCATAACTAGGGAATGTTGCGATATCAAAATAGATGCCTTTGCTTGTTTCGTAGGCAAATCCTTTTTCAAGCAGAGATTTAACGAACACGATAATTTCGGGTATAACACTTGTTGCAGGGCAGATGTGTTCTGGCATGTCGATGTTAAGGCGTTTGGTTTCGCTCATAAAAATGTCGGTGTAGTATTTTGCAACCTCCCAAGGTGATTTATGTTCACGCTTAGAAGCCACAAGCATTTTGTCTTCGCCTTCATCTTCATCGCTTGTCATATGTCCAACGTCGGTGATGTTCATCACGCCTTCAACTTTAAAGCCGTTGTATTTTAAAGTGCGCCTGAGAGCGTCCATAAACAAATACGCACGCATATTGCCGATGTGTGGATATGAATAAACGGTTGGGCCGCAAGAATACATGCGCACCACGCCCTCTTCATGAGGGATAAGTTCTTGTTTTTGCCTTGTTAAAGAGTTGTATATTTTCATGTTAAATCCTTTTATTAAGATAGTAATTTAATATGTCGATTGCCTTTTCAGTGTCAATGTCCATCATCGAGAAATCCTCTTCAAGTGAAGAAATATAATTTTCAAGTTCTCTTCTTCCTTTGTCTGTCAGTCGCAAAAAACGACAGCGTCTGTCGATTTCAGCATGCTTTATTTCAAGCAATCCTTGCCTTTCAAGTTCAGATGCCAAAAGAGCAAAGTTGGATTTTTTAATGCCCAACTTCTCAATGATCATGCTTACTGACAAATTTTCATATTGGTCAGCAAAGGAGAGGACTTTGTATTTTAAAAGCCCGCCCGTTGCATGTTTTTTAAGCAAATTTTCAATTAAAGTTTCAATTTCGATAAGTTTTTGTGCTGTTTTCATAACCAAATATAATTATAATATTTTTTTTTATGCTAGGCAAGTCTTTTTGCTTGTTTTTCTTTTTACTTAATGTTAAAATTTGTATATGACAATTCAAGGCGAACTTGAAGAGATAATTTTCCGTAACGATGAAAATGGCTACACCGTTGCGGTTTTGTCATATAATGACACTCCGGTGACCATCGTTGGCAAGATGATAAGTGCAAACGTGGGTGAAAATTTAAGTTTGGAAGGCGAGTTTGTAAACAATAAAAAATTTGGCTACCAATTTGCTTTTTCATCGTATGAAGTGATTTTGCCTAAAACGCTTGCAGGCATTGAAAAGTTTTTAAGTTCAGGCTTGATCAAAGGCGTTGGGCCTGTCACAGCCAAAAATATTGTGAAAGCGTTCAAGCAAGATACGTTTTCAATAATTGAAATGGCGCCTGAAAAACTTAGTGAAATTAAAGGCATAAGCAAGTCGAAGGCGTTTGAAATTTCAAGCAAGTTTAACGAACTTAAAAGCATTCAAAATGCGGTGATGTTTTTGCAGCAATACAACATGACTGTAAACATGGCGCTTAAAATTTTTGAAGCGTATGGTGCAAAAACCATCGATGTTGTCAAAAAAAATCCATACAAACTTGTGGAAGACGTGGACGGCATTGGCTTTTTGACGGCTGATAAGATTGCAAAAAATATTGGCATTCCCTCCAACAGCGAGGCTAGAGTTCGAGCAGGGTCTGTTCATGTCTTAAATAATGCCACAGAAAAAAACGGCAACACCTTTCTTTTAAAAGGCATGTTGTTTTCGCAGACGGCGCAACTTTTGGGGCTGAGCGAAGAAGAAAACAGCGAAAAGTTTATTTCGGCTTTGGATAGTTTGACGGCTGACAAAAGTTGCATGGATTTTTGGCATAACGGCCATGAAATAGTTATGCTGACAAAATATTATCGCTATGAATATACAATCGCTCAAAAACTTTGCCTGCTTAATAATTCTGTTCAAGAGAAAAAGTTGGATATTTCTCGTGAAGTGCAGGACTTTGAAATGCGAAACGGCATGCAGTTTCATGACGAGCAAAAAAAAGCGATAGAGCAGGCTGTCAACTATGGCGTGTCGGTTATTACCGGCGGGCCAGGGACGGGCAAAACCACCATTGTCAAATGCATAATTGAAATATTAAAGCAAAACGGAGAAGAGGTGCTTTTGCTTGCGCCAACTGGCAGAGCGGCAAAAAGGCTGTCGGACAGCACGGGGGCGGAGGCTAAAACAATACACCGTGCGCTTGAAGTCAATGGCGAGTTTGCCTCTGGTGCAAGCAGGTTTGTGCATAATGAAAACAACACCTTAAAGGTCAACGCAGTGATAGTTGACGAGGTCAGCATGGTGGACGTAATGCTTATGTCCAGTTTGCTTAAAGCATTGCCGCGCGATGCAAGGCTTGTTCTTGTGGGCGACAAAGACCAGTTGCCAAGCGTTGGCGCTGGAAATGTGCTTGGCGACATTTTAAAAAGCCAAATTTTTCCAGTCACCATGCTCACAAAAATTTATAGGCAGAGCGACCAAAGCCTGATTATCACAAACGCACACTTAATTAACAGTGGCAGCATGCCAGTTATCGACAACAAATCTTCCGACTTTTTCTTTGAACAAAAAGAGGATTTAAATGATATTCACAAAACGGTTATAGACATGGTTACAAGTCGCATTCCGTCATTTGTGGGCATTGATGCGATGCAAATTCAAGTTCTTGCACCAATGAAAGCGGGCGTTTGCGGCATCGACAATTTAAACAAAACCTTGCAAGAAGTTTTAAATCCGCCGTCACAGCGAAAAATGGAGGTGGTGGTTGGTGCAACCATATTCCGAGAAGGCGACAAGGTGATGCAAACTTCCAACGACTAT
>CALWTN010000011.1 GCA_944384475.1 uncultured Clostridia bacterium | reverse complement strand
CATTTTTCCAAGATGCGACACAAACGAGATTTCTCATGCGCTGCTGGATAGGTTTGGCAATGTCGCTGAAATTTTGAACGCAGATTGGACTTTGCTTAAAGACGTTCCTGGCATGGGCGAGACCTCTGCTAAAAAATTGCACCTGCTTGTTGACATCTTCAATTACTACACAGATAAATTTTTGGATAAAAAATATGAGTTCACCTACAGAAGCAACATGGCGGACTTTTTTGAAGAGCTTTTGAGGTTTAAAAGTATTGAAACATCTTACATAGTTGCTGTCGATGCTGCAAACAGGGTGAAGGCAAAGAAAAAACTTGCTGTCGGCGGAATTAAAAGTGTGGGAATAAGCACTCACGAAATCGCTAATTTTATCACCTCAACAAAACCTGCGTATGTTATTTTGGCTCACAACCATCCAAACGGCAAAGCGACTCCGTCAAAGGGCGATGTGGACGGAACTCAAATTGTTGAAACGCTGCTTAAAAGTTTAGGAGTGCCGCTTGTCGAGCATATCATTGTTGGAATAGACGGAGTTTACGGCATGAAAACGCAGGGCTTTTATCGTAAATTTGAAAATGATTAAAATTTGATAAAATTTGCTATCACTGCGCCTAAAAAACCACCAATTAATGAAAAAATTGCACAAATAATCAAAAAAACAAGGCGTTTTGGGGCTTGCTTTTTTTTATTTGCTTGCTCCTCGGTGATTTGATTGCCTATCGGTAGTATGCATAAACAGTAAACATCATCGTCATCATATTTAACGTGGACGCATTCATTTCTTTCTAAAAAGGAAACAATGTGATCAAGCCCATCTTCGTCAACTCTGTATTTTGCGGGCATGGCAGAAATTATGTCCGCCTTATCGATAACCTTATAACTGTTGCCGTGACATTCTTTTTGCAAAATTTTTAAAACTAAATTTGATTTTAAATCAAGCATGCTTTATTATTTGTAAATGTTTGCATTTTTTTGCAACATATTATCGACATTTTTAGACAAAATAAAAGTTAGATGTTGACTCAAACTTATTTTTGGTGTAAAATTAAAACATAGGGGGAGAGAGATGGATATTGACGAAGCATATTCTATGCCAAAAGAATGGGTGGAAGAATTATTAAGAATGGAAGAAGTGACAGAGCCAAAAACTTGGCTTGATGATGCACCGGGATGCGAAAGCGCATTAAAAGAATTTTTTGGGCTGCTTGTGAAAGATGATTTTCAAGCTTTAAAATTAAAAATTAAAAGAAACATTCAAAAGTTTTATGCCGACGACAAATCTTGTTTGAAATCTATTCGGGCTAGAGACGCGGCAAGCATAAACTTTCTTGCAGCAGTGGTTGGCGTGAAAGACCAAAAATTTATGGACGAATATGCTAAATCAATCTTTGCGCTGGAAAAAGAAATAAAGGCCAAGGAAGAACATTACATAGGCTGCCTGTTGGATAAAAGCAGGAAGGAAGAATATTGCGACAACCATCCAAACAGCCAGCAATATCAAAATGATCTTGACGTGGCAGTAGAAGAGGCTGATTCAAGCCGTGAAAGGTTGAGTGAAGCAAAAGATAAGCTTCAATCCAGGAAGAAGAGCGCCGCACAACTTGTGATGGAATCACAGCCACCAAAAATTGACAAATAAACCGACATCGTCGGTTTTTTTGTGTAAAAATTTATTATTAGGAAATAAAAAAGTAAGCCCAAAACGAGGTGAACTTTTTTGACGCGGAAGCAAAAACTTGTTATGTCATATTTATGCAAGGTGTGTCCAAAAAAACGGACATGCTTAGTTTCTCCTGGCGAAATTGCCGCAGCGCTTTCCAAGAAGTTTGTTCTCTCTATTGGCGAGCTCGACGAAATTATGAGCGAACTTTCCAATGAAAATTACATTGATTTTGTTGTTTCTGAAAGCAAAATGGGTTATTATTATTGTGTAACATTAAAAAAGAAGGGGCAGGTGTATGAAGTTGAAAGCAAAAGGCAAAAACGCACTTTCGGCCTGCTTGTGTTAAGAAGTTTATTCTTGGCCACCGTCAGTTTTATTTTTGGTTTAGTTTTAAAAATGATTTTTAAGGGATAACTATGGATAAATTTAAGTTAAAAGCACCTTTTTCTCCGTCTGGCGATCAGCCGCAAGCAATTCAAAAGCTTGTGGAAGGCTTTGACGAGGGTTTAAAAGAGCAAGTGCTTTTGGGCGTTACGGGCAGCGGCAAAACTTTTACTATGGCAAACATCATCGCAAAGTTAAATCGTCCAACATTGGTCATCGCTCACAACAAAACGCTGGCGGCACAACTTTGCAACGAATTTAGGGAGTTTTTTCCTGAAAATCGAGTGGAATATTTTGTTTCTTACTATGATTACTATCAGCCTGAGGCTTACATTGTTTCAACTGACACTTATATTGAAAAAGATATGGCAATCAATGATGAAATTGACAAACTTCGCTCGTCTGCAACCTCCTCGCTTTTAGAGCGCAACGACACCATCGTTGTGGCATCAGTTTCTTGCATATATGGCTTGGGCAGCCCAGAAGAATATTACAATCTGCACATTTCTTTGCGCAAAGGCGACATCGTTGATAGAGACGAAATCATCAGGCGACTTATCGACATTCAATACACTCGCAATGAAATGGATTTTAAGCGCTCAACTTTTCGTGCGAAAGGCGATACGCTTGACATTTTTCCTGCAAACCAATCCGAAATGGCAATCCGTGTGCGTTTTTTTGGTGACGAAATTGAAAAGATTTTTGAATTTGATCCAGTCACTGGCAATATGCTTAACGAAGTGAGCTATGCGGCAATCTATCCTGCAACGCACTATGCCGTTGGCAACGAGCGGCTGCAACGTGCGATCAAGGAGATAGGCGAAGATAGAGAAAAGGCGATTAAAAAATTTTTGGATGAAGGCAAGCCGCTTGAAGCCGAGCGCATAGGCCAAAGGGTGGCGTATGACCTTGAAATGATGGCAGAACTTGGATACTGCAACGGCATTGAAAACTACTCACGATATTTTGACGGCAGGCAGCCGGGCGAGCCGCCGTTTACTCTTATGGATTATTTTCCAAAGGGCTTTTTAACGATTATTGATGAAAGCCACATGACTCTTCCACAGATTAGGGCGATGTATAACGGCGACAAGGCAAGAAAAGATAACCTTGTGGAATATGGCTTTAGGTTGGAGGCGGCACGAGATAACAGGCCTCTCAAATTTGATGAGTTTAATCAAAGGCTGGGGCAAACGCTGTATGTTTCAGCAACGCCAGCAAAATATGAACTCTCACGTGCGGGGCAGGTGGTGGAGCAACTGCTAAGGCCAACGGGATTGC
>CALWTN010000010.1 GCA_944384475.1 uncultured Clostridia bacterium | reverse complement strand
GGAAACAGCACAACTTTTTCATCATTTTCGTGCGTGATGACAATAAAATTTTTCTTTTTGGTTGCATTATGTTTTTTTTCAGCCAAGTTCAAAAAAAATTCAATCGCATTTTTATTTTGCGAAAGGCTTAAAAAACAGTCCTCCGCTTGTTCTCTGTCAGCTTTTTTAAGTGCAGAGATCGACTGTTTTTTTCGTGAAAAAAAGCGAGTTGCAAAATCAATGACAAGCGTTATGGTGGCTGAAATTACAACAGACCAAAGCAGCGACCTTGTGAAATAACGCACCCAGATAAATGTGATAAAAAATATTAACGTGATTTTAAAAATAATTTGAAAAACAAATGACACTTTTTGCATATAAACTTTTTTGACCAAAAATGTTAAAAAATACATTAAATTTATTGTTTTTTTCAAAAAAATTACTATAATAATACTAATGAAAGAAGAACTTGTTAAACTTGTTGAATATTTAAAAAAAATTAAATGTAAAAATATTTCCACCTTTGATTTAAGTGAAAACGGGGAGGAAAAATATTTTATTATTGTCAGTGCAACCAGTTGTGACGAAACAAAAAAGATTGCCGATGAGGTTTGTGAGTTTATCGGCTATGATAAAGAAAAAGATGGCTATCACAAAGGCGAATGGATTATTCTCAATGCTGAGCCAATGATCATCCACATTTTCACTGCAACCGAAAGGGCGAAATACAATCTTGACAGACTTTACAAAAGCAAAGAGATTGACGTTTTAAAACCATTAAAAAAGAAAAAATCAAAGTAAGTGCTTTGATTTTTTTTTAATATGTGTTAAAATTTTTTCATGCAAGGAAATATTAAATTGTGCTTTGTTTGCACCGGCAACACATGTCGCTCGTTTATGGCAGAGCGCATAACTAAAAAACTGATTAAAGACAAAGGATTAAATTTCGTCAAAATTTCTTCTCGTGGGCTTAATGCAACCGGCGAGATGAGTGCTGCAAATGCATGCAAGGCGTTAAAAAATCTTGGCTATAACGGCGCAAAACGAAAAAGTGTGGCAATAAAAAAGTTCGACCAAAAAACTTTGTATGTGGCAATGACCTCTGCAATTAAAGCCAAAGTGGCTGGCAGAGTTATTGAAATGAAAGATTTGATTGGACAGGAAATTCCAGACCCATACGGCAAAGATGAAAAAGCATATCTTGAATGTGCAAGGTTGATTGAAAAAGCATGTATAACGCTGGTTGATAAACTTGTTAAAATTGGAGGCGAAGTATGATTATTTTGGCGTGCGACCACAGAGGCTACGCATTAAAGGAAGAGATAAAAAAGTTTTTTAACAATGAAAGCATAATCACCATTGATGTTGGAACTTATTCCAAAGAGGGCGTGGACTATCCAGATTTCGCAAAGAAAGGTGTGGCAAAAGTGCTTGAAGATGAGCATAACGTGGGTATATTTATTTGCGGAACGGGGATTGGAATGAGCATCGCTGCAAACAAAAATCCAAAAATAAGAGCGGCACTTTGCATTAACACCAAATTTGCAGAGCTTGCACGTGCGCACAATAATGCAAACGTTTTGGTGCTTCCAGGCAGTTATATGCGTCCTAAAAAAGCGATCAAAATCATCAAAGTTTTTCTGACAACCGATTTTGATGGAGGCAGACACTTAAGACGCATCAAAAAACTCTAAGGAGGAGAGATGGTAAACATTCTTTTGCCAGTTATTGAAAATTTTGAAGAGGCAGAGCAATTTATAAAAAGTGTAAAACGCAGCGACTGTTTGTTTTTGGTTGGAACAACTCCAAAAGCAAAAGATTTTTTTAAAAAATCAAAAAAAGTGAAAGTGTTTGTTTATAAACAGGGCAGCAAAAAAGAAGAGATCATCAATTCTCTTGCAGAGCATGTGACAGATGGCAAAATTATCGTTTTGCGAAAAATCATCACGCCAAGCGAACTCGACAGCTTTATCGCTTCGCAAGCAGATGTCACTGTGTGCCAAACAAAAAAGCCAAACAAACTTTCAGCGTTTTTTATAAAACTTTGGCGTAAAACCATCACTTTAATATTTGATTTCAATTTTTTCAAGGGTGATGTTTCGGTTGTTGCACTTGGAGAAAACCTTTCAGATGTTGCAAAAAACATTTCAAACCTTTCTTATGCAACCAGAATAAATCGCTGGAAGGGCATTTCACAAGCAAGCGTGCCTGTTTCGTCCAAACCTGTCAAAAAGGAATACGATGCTGTTAAAATAAACGCTATGTTAATTGGCTGGATTGCTCTATTTTTGGCGGTAATCGCTTCAACCGCAGTCTATTTTGTGTTTGTTAAACCAACATTTTTGGCAGGATTTTTGTGGGCTTGTGCATTGTTTTTAAGTTTGCTTAGTGTGATAATTTCAATAAATATTTACTTATTAAATGTTAAAACTGGTAAAAGATTATTTAAAAAAGCCAAAAAGGAGGAGTAAAATATGGCAAAAACAAAGTTAAAAATTGGGATAAATGGTTTTGGTAGAATTGGGCGCTTGGTGGCGAGAATTTGCGCTAAGCGTGGGATTGAAATTGCAGCAATCAATGATCCTTTTTTAGATGTTGAGTATGCTCAGTATTTGCTCGACCATGATTCCATTCATGGCAAAAATCCAGTTAAAACAGAGGTTAAAGCGGGCAAATTGATAATCGGCGGAAAGGCTGCCAACTTTTATGCTATAAAAGAGCCTGATCAAATTCCTTGGGGCAAGGACGGCGTCAATGTTGTTATCGAAGCCACTGGAAAGTTTACTGACTATGATAGTGCTTCTCTGCATTTAAAGGGCGGAGCGGGAAAAGTTATCGTCACAGCGCCTGGCAAAAATATGCCTATTTTTGTTATGGGCGTAAACCAAGACACTTACAAGGATGAGATGAAAATTGTTTCAAACGCATCTTGCACTACAAATTGTCTTGCGCCACTTGCAAAAGTGATCAACGATGCATTTGGCATAAAGGATGGCTTGATGACAACTGTTCATTCAACAACAGCAACTCAACTTACCGTTGACGGCGCTACAAAAAAAGATTGGCGTGGCGGAAGGGCAGCTTCTTACAACATTATCCCTTCTTCTACTGGAGCGGCTAAGGCGGTGGGCGAGGTTATCCCACAGTTAAAAGGAAAACTTACAGGCATGAGCATGCGAGTGCCAACACTGGACGTTTCGGTGGTGGATTTGACTTGCAACTTAAACAAGCCAACCACCTATGAAGAGATTGTTGATGTAATCAAAAAAGCTTCAAAAACCAACATGAAAGGCGTGCTTTCTTGGACGGATGACAAGGTGGTTTCTTCTGATTTCATCGGCGAAGAGCACACTTGTGTGTTTGACGTTGAGGCGGGCATAATGCTTACTCCAACTTTTGTGAAATTGATTGCATGGTATGACAACGAATGGGGTTACTCCAACAAAGTTGTCGATTTGGCAGAGCATATAGTTAAAGGAAGTAAAAAATGAACAATTACAACAAAACACCAAATTCTTGGTCTTGGGCAAAGGTGGTAGAATTTGCGGCATACATTGCCATCGCATGCATAGCAATCGCACTGCTTTTAAGCGCCATCTTTGGAAGCAAAAACATTTCAAATGCGTTCAGATTGGTGGGCGAGGCGATCGCTTATGTGGTGGCCATCGTTGTGGCAGGGCTTTGGGTTAAACGCAAAACGCACATTGCGTGGCTTGTTTTGTATGTGGTGTTTACAGTTTCAATCATTGTGCTTTATATTGTTAATATAGTTTTATAAAAATGAGAGATTACAAAAGGTTTATGAGGAAATTTATCGTAACATGTAGCTTGCTTGCCATCATTTTGACGGTGGGGCTGGTGGAATATTATTGTATTTCTTGGGAGAAAAGTTATCTGCTGATATCCTTTGTTGCGGTGTTTTTTGCCTATTGGGGCGTGGAGTTTGTGCTTGATTATGTGCAGTCAAAAGCAGACTATGAAGATCGTTTTCAATATTTTGCAGCCGAGCAGGTCAATAAATATAACATTTCTATGGAAGAAATACAAAAAAACAAAAAAAAGTATTTTTCCAAATTCAAGCGCTCCATCATGCGTGAAAGATGGTGGCAATATGGCAAAATTGCACTTTGTTTTGGAATATTTATTGCTCTCGTTGTGGCATTGATTGTTTAAAGGCTGTTAAAGCCTTTTTTATTTTTCGACAGCAATCTAGATAAAAAGAAAGGGCAAGTTTAATATTTGTTGCACTTTTTGCTTGCTAAACGAAAGCGGGTGTGGTAAAATATGTTGCAATTGATAAAAGGAGAAAACAAATGATTACTCGTGAAAAAAGTGAAAAAAACAAACTCAATTTAAAACTTAAAGTTTCAGGTGAAAACTGGAAAAAAGCCATTGAAGAAGCCTACGAAAAAAACAAGGGCAAATACAACGTTCAAGGTTTTAGAAAAGGCAAAGCGCCAAGAAAGGTGATTGAAAAAACCTATGGCGACACAGTTTTCTATGACGATGCATTTGACGCCATCGTCTCAAAAGAATATGGCGAATTTTTGGCAAAGAATACGGACATAGAGCCAGCAGATTATCCTCATGTTACAATCGATTCAATGACCGATGATGGCTTGGAAGTTTCACTTAGTGTCGATCTTATGCCTGAGGTTGAAATTGGGCCTATTGAGTTCAACGTAAAGAAGAAAAAGGTAAGCGTAAGCGATAAGGAAGTTGAAGAAGAACTTGACAGATTTGTTGAAAGCCAAGCACGATTTGAAGAAAGCGACAAGCCAAGTGAAAAGGGCGACTTTTTGGTGATTGATTTCGAAGGCAGCGTGGATGGCAAAGTTTTTGAAGGCGGCAGCGCACAAGATTATAGGTTGGAACTTGGCTCTCACACCTTTATTGATGGCTTTGAAGACCAACTTATTGGTTGCAAAGTTGGCGAAGAGAAAGTAGTTAAAGTTACGTTCCCAGAGAAATATCCTGCCGAAAATTTAGCAGGCAAGCCAGCTGAATTTAAAGTGACCGTTAAAAAAGTTGAAAAGAAATCTTTGCCAGAACTCAACGACAAACTTGTATCTTTTTCGACTGAATTTTCAACCGTGGAGGAATATAAAAATTCGATAAAGGAAAAAATTGCTAGTGCAAAAGAGCAACAAAACGAAAGGGCTTTTGAAAATGATTTGATAGAAGCGCTTGTTGCAAAAGCACAGGTTGAAATTCCTCAAAGCATGGTTGAACACGAAAAACAGCATCTCATTGAAGATTTTTCAAACAGGCTGATGTATCAAAATATAAAACTTGATGACTATCTTTCATACCTTGGCAAAAGCAGAGAGGATTTTGAAAAAGAATATTTTGAGGAAGCTAAAAAAGCGTTAAAAACAAGGCTTGTTCTTCAAAAACTTGTAAAAGACGAAAATATTCAAATTTCGCATGAAGAATTTCATGAGAAGTTGCATGAAATTGCCCACGCTCAGAATAAAACATGTGAAGAGGTGGAAAAATCTTTGTCTGAATATGAAGTAAGCTACATTCAAAACGACATTTTGATGAACAAAATTATCGCTTTGTTAAAATCTAAAAACAAATAAGGAGGCAGTCATGTTAATTCCTATGGTCGTTGACCAAAAAGGTGCAGGAGAGCGATCTTATGACATTTATTCAAGGTTGCTTGAAGACAGAATTATTTTCATTAACGGTGAAATAGACGACAACGTGGCAAACTTGGTTATCGCTCAACTTATATACTTGGAAGGTAAAAATCCCGATAAAGATGTGTTTATTTATATCAACTCACCGGGCGGAAGTGTCAGCGCTGGCTTTGCAATTTATGATACTATGCAATACATCAAGTGTGACGTGGTTACAATTTGTGTGGGCTTGGCAGCAAGCATGGGCGCTTTCTTGCTTTCAAGTGGCACAAAAGGCAAAAGGTTTGCGCTGCCGAACAGCGAAATTATGATTCATCAACCGCTTGGAGGCGCACAAGGTCAGGCGAGTGATATAGAAATTCAAGCAAGGCATATTGCAAGAATAAAACAAAAAATTAATCAAATACTAAGCGAAAACACCGGCAAAAGTTTGAAAGTTATCGAAAAAGACACCGATCGTGACAACTATATGACGGCGCAAGAAGCAAAAGAATACGGATTGATTGATAATATTTTTGTAACAAGAAAAGCAAATAAGGAGAGAAAGTGAAAAACCCTGAGAACCTTTCATGTTCATTTTGTGGAAAACCTCAGAAAAACGCAAAAAAGATTATTGCAAGCCCTAATGGCGAATGCTTTATTTGCGATGAGTGCGTTGCAATTTGCAAGGAAATCATCAAAGAAGATGAGGTGCAAACACAACTTGAGAAAATCGAATTGCCTATTCCGTCTGACATCAAGGCTAAGCTTGATGAGTATATCATCGGGCAGGACGAGGCAAAAAAGGTGCTTGCGGTTTCGGTGTATAACCACTACAAACGCATAAATTATAATTTCTCTAAGAAAGACAACGCCGATGATGTTGAACTTGAAAAGAGCAACATTCTCATGATCGGCCCAACAGGATCTGGCAAAACTTTGCTTGCAAAAACGCTTGCAAAAATTTTAAAAGTTCCTTTTGCGGCTGCTGATGCAACAACACTGACAGAAGCGGGATATGTGGGCGATGACGTTGAAAACATTCTTTTGAAACTCATCCAAAATGCTGACTACGATATAAGAAAGGCGCAGCGAGGCATAATTTACATCGATGAAATTGATAAAATTGCAAAAAAGACGCAAAATGTTTCAATCACACGTGATGTCGCAGGCGAGGGCGTTCAACAAGCGCTTTTGAAAATTATTGAAAGCACAGTGGCAAACGTTCCACCACAAGGCGGAAGAAAACATCCTCAGCAGGAGACCATTCAAATTGACACCACAAACATCTTGTTTATTTGTGGAGGTGCGTTTGTTGGGCTTGACGGCATTATTGAGGCACGAAAAAATTCCTCTACTGTGGGCTTTAATGCAGATGTAAAGACGGCAGTGGAGAAAAAAGACATCAATTTTGCAAAGGAAATCCAGCCAGACGACTTGATCAAGTTTGGGCTTATTCCTGAATTTGTGGGAAGGTTGCCAGTTGTGGTTGGCTTGGACGATTTGGACGAAAGTGCGCTTTCAAAAATCTTAGTAGAGCCAAAAAACTCGATCATCAAGCAGTATAAACAAATGTTCAAGATTGACGGCATGGATATCGAATTTTCGCAAGAGGCAATCGATGCGGTTTCTAAGCGTGCAATAGAGTTAAAGACAGGCGCAAGAGGGCTGAGAACAATTTTAGAAGGCAAAATGATGAAGTTGATGTATGATTTGCCAGGGCGAAAAAACATTGATAAAATAATCATCACTAAAAAATTTATCGAAGAAGAAAATGCAGCGCCTGACGTAGTGCTTAAAACGCAGCAGCCAGAGCAAAACAAACAAGAGGCAATATAAAAGCGGAACGTTCCGCTTTTTTTAATTGATTTTGTTTTGCCTAAAAAATTCTTCTGTGGACAATGTTCCGGTGCGATTTATGCGCTTTAAAAGCGAAAGTGATTTTGCATCGCCTTTTGTCAGTTTGTTTATGCCTTCGTTGCACGTTAAAAAGGCTTCAAAGCCAAGTTGCGACAAGATTTCGCCGCTGTTTTTTTCGTATTTTCCAAACGGATACGCAAAAACATTTGTCGAAAATCCGCATTCGTTTTTAAACTTGTCTTCCAGCCGCAAGACGTCTTTTGTTAAACTTTCTTTGTATGCCGCCTCATCTTCACATGCGAGCTTGCTTATGCCAAAGCGTGGCGAATATTTGTGCATTGAATAGGTGTGGTTTCCGATTTCAAACACACCGCTGTTTTGAAGTTGCTTAATTTCTTGCCAAGTTAAATAGGAGTAGTTTGGATTGTCGCAGTCGCCGCTCGTTGTTGAAAATTCGCAATAGCAGCCAACCACATTCAAGTTTGCTTTAAAGCCCATCTCTTTTAAAATAGGATAGGCATAGGTGTAGTTGTTGTAATGCCCATCGTCAAAGGAGATGACTACTGGCTTTTTAGGCAGATCGGCCTTGCCTTTGCAATAATTGATTAAGTCTTGAACAAAAACGCTTTGATAACCTAAATCTTTCAACTTTTGCAAATCCCTTTTAAAGTTGTCAGGCGAGGTTATATATTGGCTTTGCTTTGACTTCAAAAGTGAGTGGTACATTATGATTGGAACTTCGCATGTTTGAGTTTCTGCGTGTAAAAGCGAATAATTTTGCGTAGGGAAATAGGGCGCAGTTATAGAAATCAGAAGCATAATTGCAAATGCGAAAAATTTTTTCATAGCAATATTATTTGCAAAAATGGCAAAAAAATCGACAAAAATTAACTTTTTTTTCATTTTTTACGCAATTTTGCATTAAATATTTGAAAACTAATAAAAAATCGAGGTTAGCCGTATGGCGTGCCCTCGATTATATAAATTTATCCGCTTTAAGTTGCGGTGACACAAACAGCGCAGAAATTTTCTGGTTTGCCCCTGCGATATGGAGCGAGAGACGGGGCTCGAACCCGCAACCCTCAGCTTGGGAAGCTGATGCCATACCATTAGGCCACTCTCGCATACTGATATTGTAAATGTTTTGAAAAGTAATGTCAAATTTTTGCAAAGGTTTGTATTAAAAAAAATGCTTAAAAATTTAAGCATTTTTTAATTGCATTTTTGCCCAAGCAGAAATCCGCCTGCGAAAATAAGTAAACCAATCGGTATTGCAATGTTTAAATATCCGCATCCGCAAGCGTTTTGGCAGCACGGCTGGCAGGTTTGTGGCGGACAGGGCGGAGGGCAATGGCATGGCATGTCAAAATAGCAGCCAGGGCTATAACAATTTTTCATTTGTAAGCACCTCCATTTTCATGATATGCCCAAAATATTTATTTTGTTATTTGACAAAAATTTTGCCTATAACCTTGATAAATAGAGATTTTGGAACAAGGCGAGAGATGAAATAAAGATATTTCTGTTTGCCGATGATTGTCATTGGTTTAAGTTTTTTGCGCTCGATAAATTTTGCCATCTTTTTAACCGCGCTTTCAACGCTCATGCGCTTATCTTCGTGGCTGTCGACATATTCAGTAGACTTTTTCACGCTGTCGCCATATCTAGAATTAGTTTCAAAGTCTTTGACACGATTTTTTGTGAAATTGGTTTTCACTTCACCTGGGCAGATTGCTGCAACTTGAATGCCTGTTTTTTTAAGTTCCATTCTCAGCCCGTCAGTTATCATGTTTACTGCGGCTTTGCTTGCGCAGTAGTAGGACCTAAACGGCAGCGGGAATATTGCACAAGTGGAAGAAATGTTTATTATTTTGCTTTTTTGCTTCATAAGTGGAAGTGCATTTTTTATCACTCTTAAAAGCGCAAAAAAATTAAGTTCAAACTGCGCACGAACATCTTCTTCACTGGTTAGTTCCACAGTGCCAGAAAGCCCACGCCCTGCACAGTTGATAAGTATATCAAACTGGATGTTTTGTAGTTTTTCAAATGTTTTTTCAAGTTGTTCGGCGCTGGTTATGTCGCAAGGGTAGTCGGGCGAAGATAACGAAAGGTTGAAAACCTTGTCGCCTTTGTTTTCAAAATATTCTTTCAATCCTTTTCCGATGCCGCTTGTGCCGCCGGTCAGTAAAATGTTTCTGTTCATGTTAACTCCGCTTTCATTTTACCATAACAAAAATTTATTTCAAAATGATAATTAATTCAATTAGTGTTGATTTTTTAAGAAATTTTTGTATAATATTATTATCATGAATCAGACAAAGAAGACTCTTGTTAGAGTAAGTGGCATTTTTGCAATCATTGACGCTGTCACATTGTTTATCTCGGGGGTGACGTTGGTTACCTCTACGGGTTATTTCGGCAAGGCGCTGACAGGCTTAGGTATGGCTGTGGCAGACATCAACATTGCACGTGAGGTTTTTATTGCAATAGGCGCAGTGTTTATTGCGCTGAGCGTTTGCTCGCTTGCTGGCGGAATTATTTTGATTAAAAAAACCTCGCCAGACAAACCTTTTGAAACCAGCAGCGGGGCATACAAATGGGGCTGCGCGCTTACAATTATTGGCGGTATGCTTTTATCAATAGCGGCAATCTTGCTTTACATTTCGTTTGCGTTTAAAAACACAACCGCACGAGAGCTTAGAAGCGGAGAGTTTAACGAGGCTGTGCTGAAGTATGATCCAATTTACGATGACGCCATTGAGACAGATGAGGATGTGAAAAAGCGTTTGGAAGTTTTAAGAAAGATGAAGCAAAATGGCTCGCTAACTGATGATGAATTTCGTGCAATGCTTTTTGACATTATTGATAAAAAAAAGCAGGGTTAGTCTGCTTTTTTTCTTTTATTTTTGAAAAACTCGCTGAGCAGTTTTTTTGCTTGCTCATCTTCAAGTTTAACTAAATTAATTTTATGATTTAATCGGGCGGAGGAGGCAATTATTTGCGAAATATTGTCGCCCGAGGTTTTTTCCTCTGCGCCGTAGTATATTGCGCTTAGCCTTGCATTGATTGCTGCACCAAGGCACATTGGGCAGGGCTCTAAACTTACATACATTTGACAACCATCAAGCCGCCACGAGCCAAGTTTTTTGCACGCCTTTTGAATTGCAAGTATTTCTGCATGATAGGTTGCCATTTGGGTTTGCTCACGCTTGTTGTATGCACGAGAAATTATCTTGCCGTCTTTTACAATAACCGCTCCAACTGGGATTTCATCTGCTTTAAACGCTTTTTTTGCCTCATTTATGGCTTGATGCATAAAATTTTTCATAAAAATATTTTAACCTATTCGCTTTGAAAAGTCCAGCGAAATGGTGTATACTTTTTATATGACAAAACAAAAATCGGATATTCAAACTTTTCAAAAAAATAAATTTTACAACTTTCAAGACATGGGCATTTTTTACATAATTTCGTTGTTAGCGCCTTATGTCATTTCTTTGTTGCTGATTTTGATTTGTCAAATGGTTGTATCGTCTGGCGTGCCGAAAGAACAGCTTAACGAAAGCGTTGTTTACACAATCTTTTCAACACTTTGTTCGCCAGTCGCCTTTGCAATCGTGTTTTTTGCGTTTAATAAAGTCAAAAAGGTGAGTTTTAGCGCTGCAAAAGTCAATTTTAAAATTGGCGTGGCAAACACTGCAATTTGCTTTGCGGTTTCGCTTATCTGCGTTTTTGGAATGCAATATTTGGTTGGCGGAGTGGACTATCTTTTGGAGCAAGGTGGCTATGACCTTCAAGCGATAGCCTTGCCTATGGATCATGCAGGGTGGTTGGTGCTTGGGCTTATTTTGATGGCTGTGCTTCCAGCAATTTTTGAAGAACTCATTTTTAGAGGCGTGTTGCTAAATGGGCTGAGGCGTGGGCTTGGCGACATTACGGCTTTGTTTATCTCGGCGCTGATGTTTGCGCTGATGCACGGCTCTATTCAGCAGCTGCTCTATCCGTTTGCGCTGGGTTTGGTGCTTGGTTGGCTGGCTATGCGAACTGGCTCGACTTTCACAAGCATGCTTGTTCACTTTTTAAACAATGCGATTGTTATCATCGTAAATTATTTTTCGGTGAGGCATGGGCTTGACATGTCAATTTCATATACCAGTGCTTGGGTGTGGGTGCTGGCAGTGGCATTGGCTGTTGTGGCAGGCGTGCTTATTTACATTATTGAAAGGTTTTATTTTAAAGGTAAAAATCAAATCGAAGAGCAAGATTTTTGCGAAAATAACGAAAATCGTCCACAAAAATCTATTAAAAACGCACCAATTTCGCTGTGGGTTGCAATCGGTGTGGGCGTGATTGTGTTTATTATTGGCACGGCGATTGGATTTATGCCGCAGCCTGCATAAAAATGAATGCCATTCATTCAAAGGGAATATAATAAAATCATGATGGGAAAAAACAAAACTTTTAATAGTGCGATGCTGGCATATTTTATAATTGTCATTCTTTTTGTTGCGCTAAGATTGATTTCGTCTTTTGGGCTGCTCTCGTTTGCAGGCTCAGATTATGTGTTTACAATATTGGTGCAAGTAGTGCTGCTTTTTGGCGGCAGCATAGTGCTTTATTCAGCATTTAAAAAACAAAAAATTAAGCGCACCTATGGTGAGTTTGGCATCAAAAAAGTTTCGTGGAAGATTGTTGGATTAAGCGTGCCGCTTGGATTTGTGGTTTTTTTTTTGAATATGTTTGTTTCTAAAACCTTTAACGGTTTGATTGAGCTTTTTGGATATGAGCATGCGCACGGAAGCGCCATTTCTTCCTATTCATTCGGCTCGCTTATTATCAATGTTGTTTTTACAGCCATTTTGCCTGGCATTTGCGAAGAGGTTGCCCATAGAGGCATGCTGTTAAAGTCGCTAAGTCCGCTTGGAGCAAGCAAGGCGATTTGGATTTCTGCATTATTCTTTGGGCTGCTGCACATGAACATTGAGCAATTTTTCTATGCAACCATAATAGGTTTGTTTTTAGGATTTTTGACCATGGTTTCTGGCTCAATCGTTCCTGCAATGATCGTGCACTTTATGAACAACTTTTTAAGCACCTATCTCACATTTTCACAAGTGAATGGTTTGCCGTTTGGAAACATAGTTGGATGGGTGGAAGGCGTGCTTGCGTCAAATGTGTTTGTGGCTATATTATTGACGCTGCTTATTTTAATCATCTTGTTGCAATGTTTGCTTGTGCTTACAAAAAAGATTGCTTCACACAGTTTAAAAAACGATTTGCAGCATATCCAACAAGAATTTGGCAAGCAACTTTTGCGCGAGGCATATTTGATTGACTTGCAAAACGCAAAAAATAAATTTGAGGGCAGAGAGGAACTAAACGAAGAGTCTCTTGAAAGATTAAAGCAATTTATTGTTATTGATGAAGAGCAGCCAGCGGGCAAGTTTGCAATGCCAAGTTACGGCAAACTTCTGCTGATTGTGACCATGTGTTTGGGCGTCGCCATCACAATTTTCACTTTTATTTGGGGTGCGCTATGATTACAATCAATTTGATTTGCGTGGGCAATTTAAAAGAAAAGTTTTGGGTTGAGGCTCAAAACGAATACATAAAGCGTCTGCAAAAATTTTGTAAGTTTAACGTCATTGAAGTGGAAGAAAAAAACGTTTCTGCGTCTGCCAAAGAAGTGCTGCAAAAAGAGGAAAAATTGATTTTGGAAAAATGTAAGGGCGAAGTGTTTTTGTTTGATATCAACGGCAAAATGTTTTCAAGCGAACAACTTAGCGAACTTATTCAAAAAAGCGCTTTGCATTCAAGCACGCTGAGTTTTGTGATTGGCGGATCGTATGGCGTGGGCGAGGCGGTTAAAAAAATTGCGTCTGAAAAATTGAGTTTTGGCAAAATTACTATGCCGCATAATTTGGCAAGAATTGTGGCGATTGAACAAATTTACAGGGCGTTTAATATATCAAGCGGAACAAGTTATCATAAATAGGCGGGCTGGACGGCAAGCCTCGCAAGCGAGGCTTGCTTTTTTGTTGGCAAAGCCAACAAAAAAATCTCTTGCAATGCAAGAGATTGTCCAGCCCGCACTTAATCTTTTTACAAATAATTTTTGATTTCATTTCTATGCTCATAGGCATACGCCACGGCGGCTTGATGGTCTTCGTCCACTCGCTTAGTGCCATGTGTTTTGCTAAGCAAAAAGTGTATGCAAGTATGCCCATCCATGCCGGTGTTTTGAATGTAACTTTTGCCGTGAGGATAGCCGTTTATGCTTGCCGCCACAAAGTTGCCTTCGCCAAGTTCAACCCAAACAGGGCGGCGTGCCCAACTCCAAACTCCGCCATATATGTTTTTGAAAATTTGAGTATTTTCTTTGTCTATTGGCTCTACATCCGCATGGTTGTGTCCGCCATTGCGATAGACATAGTATGTAAGCCCGCTTTTAATGTCAATCACACGGGTTTTTTGATAGGTTTTGAACATGGTGTTCACCGTGTCAAACCAGTTTAAATTGGATACGCTTATCGGGCTTGCTGGCGAATAGATAAAATCTTCGCCTTCATGAAAATTGTTGATGTTATAAATATCTTTCGCTGTTAAATTTGTGTATTTGCTCACCAAAGGATAGGGCAAAATGCATGTAATCAGCCCACATGTAAACAAAATTATGATTATGTAAAATGAAAATGCTTTTCTCATACGCTTTATTTTGCGTAATTTTTTAAAAAATAAAAAAATATATTTATTTTGATGAAAAAAACCTTTTCGGCAGTTATGATAATCATCGGCACTGTGATCGGCAGCGGTTTTGCCAGCGGCAAAGAAGTGGCCGTATTTTTTTCAAGGTTTGGAGTCATCTCTTATTTTTTTATTGCCGTTGCGTTCTTTTTGTTTTTTGGTTTAATTTATGCTTTTTTCAGTTTTGGAGAGAAAGCGCTGACAAGGCTTGCCTCGTCAAAACTTTTTTCGCTTGCAAGCATAATAATTTCTTTGATTTTCACCGCTTCAATGATTGCAGGAAGCATCAAAGTTCTGCCGAATAATATTTTTTTAAAGATTATATTTGTTTTAGCGTTGTTTTTAATCTGTTGCAAAGTTTCAAAAAATGGCGTGCCAATGCTGGCAAAACTCAACAATTTTTTAATCCCGCTCACACTTTTAAGCATGTTTGTTGTGCTGATAGCAAACTTTGATGTTCATACGGCTGGTTCTTTGCGAGGACAAAATGGTTTTGCAGGTTTGTTTTTTGCATTCCTTTATTGCGTGTTAAATTTTTCGATAAGCGGGCTGGTTATAGCCAAAACGGGAGACGGAATGACAAAAAAGCAGAAAGTTGCGGCAAGTTTGATTTCAAGCGCCATTCTTTCTGCCTTCTTGTTTTTAACAAATTTTGTTCTTCTCTCCAATCCCACTAGCATGCAGGAGGGGATGCCATTAGTTTTTTTATCGAGTGGTGTGTTTAGCTACTTAATTAAATTTGTAGTTTTTTCGGGATGTATAACCACACTTTTTTCTTTGGTGTTCACTACTTCCGAAAGTCTAAAAAAGTTTAATCTCTCACAAAATGTCGTTTATTTTTTGTCAATCATTTTTCCCGGAATTTTTTCTTTCTTAGGCTTTGGAGTTATCGTTAGTTTTCTTTATCCCTTTGCAAGTGTTTTGGGAGTTTTTCTTTTGTTCATTCTGTTTTTTACGCCAAAGAGAAATTCCTCTTAGCGTGAATGCCATTTTTGAATCAGGCAGATTGCCAAATACATCAGCGCCGCAAGCAAGCATAGCAAAACTGTGCTGGTCATTACAAGGTCGATTTTAAATATTTGGCTTCCGTAGACGATTAAATATCCAAGCCCCGCACTTGATGAAAGATATTCACCCATGATAGTTCCAACCCAGCTCATGCCTACATTTATTTTCAACACTGAAATAAATTCATCTGTTGCATTGGGGAGAATAAGTTTCCAAAATATCTGAAACTTGTTTGCGTGCATAGATTTCATCAACTGAATTTTATCAGCATCGCAAGAATTAAATGCGTTTAGCATTGAAATTGTGGTCAGCACTATGCAAATAAGCACACACATTGTTATTATCGCACTCATTCCTGAGCCAACCCAAAGGATGATGATTGGCCCTAGCGCAATTTTTGGAAGTGAATTTAACACCACAATGTAAGGCTCTAAAATTCGTCTTAAACGTTTGTTCCACCACAGCAAAATGGCAATTAATGTGCCGCCTAGGGTGGCGATTGCAAAACCTACTATGGTTTCAAGCAAAGTGATGCCAATGTGTCGCCATATTGTCCCATCTTCCACCAGACTTATAAACATGTTAAACACTCTTGATGGACTGCTGACGAAAAATGGGTCTATGACTTTGGTTGCCGTCAAAAGTTCCCATAAGCCAATGAAAGTAAACAAGATGACAACTTGAAAGGAGATAACAAAAATTTTATCGTTTCTAAGTTTTTTCAAATATCTTTCATGCGCTTTGGAATAAGGTGCAATTTTTGGCGGCTTAACTGTTTTGAGTTTGTTTTTCATTCGTTAGTTTTTTCCATATCAAGTCGAAAAGTGCGCCAAAAGTTGGGTCTTCTCGCCGAGATAATGGTGTTTCTCCATTAAGATTTAGCATTTGTACATGTTTTACGGTTGCAGGTCTAGATGATAAAACGATTATTTTATCCGACATTGAAATCGCTTCGGAGATGTCGTGAGTGACTAAAACGGCAGTTTTTTGCTCGCTTTTTATTATCTCGTATACATCATCGCAAACTTTCAATCTCGTTTGAAAATCTAGCGCCGAAAATGGTTCGTCAAGCAACAATAATGCTGGTTCCATCACCAAAGTTCGAATAAGTGCAACCCTTTGTCGCATCCCTCCGCTCAGCGAGCGTGGTTTTGAAGAGATAAAGTCGTAGAGGTCATATTTTTTTAGCAGTTGCTGGGCAAACTCCTTTTTTTTGTCGGCATCCTTAGGCTTGTTAAGTTCAATTCCAAGGATGACGTTTTGCCAGATTGTTCGCCATTCAAAAAGATGATCACGTTGAAACATATAGCCAATTCGCCAGTCGTTTTCTTCGATCTCTTTTCCATTAAGCAAAATGCGCCCTGAACTTTTTTTAAGCAGTCCCGCTATGAGCGACAATATCGTTGTTTTTCCACATCCACTTGGGCCTACGATTGACGCAAAAGACTGCTCTTCAACTGTAAAGTTTAAGTCTTTAAGTGCGTGAATTTCCGCTGCCTTGGTTTGATAAAAAAAGTTAACGTCTTTAAATTCAAGCATTGCGCTCATATTTTACCTCTACATAATCATTTTACTCGCCAAAACAAAATGTGTGAATAATTGTTGGCACTAAGGTTTGAAATTGCGCTAGCCTGTCGGTTAAAATGGGGTAAATTTGCAAGGAGGGATTGATTTTGGATGACCTAAGCGAAGAAAAACTTAAAAAGGCATTGCTTAAAAAAGCGCTGGGTTATGTTGCCAAAGAACAGGTTTGCGAATACAGCGTGGACGAGAATGGCGAAGAGGTGCTTTCAAAAAAGAAGGTTACCAAAAAACAGCTTTCGCCTGATTTGGCAGCTTTAAAAATTTTGCTTGAAAAGTTTTACGCTAACACCTGCGTTGAAAAGATGAGCGATGAAGAATTGGAACAAGAAAAAATCCGTCTGCTGCAACTTTTAAAAGAGGAGGAGGAAAATGCAAATAGAAAAATGCAAGAGACCGACTAAGTGTGATTTTATTGGTTGCGATAATCTTGCTGATTATTCATTTAGCACCAAAGGTCTGATTAAAAGAGAATTGTCTTTTTGCAACGAGTGTTTAAAGGGCATGTATCAAGAGATTGGCAAACTTCAAGTGCCAAAAGGCACAAATTCGCCATTTAGATTAAATCAACGATTGAAAAAGGAGAAAAAATGAAAAAGATGACAAAACAAGAAGAGCAAATTGTAAAGTTTGTTCAAGATGATTTCGTTTCACGCCAATATGCGAGAAGGCCTTTTGAAACGCAATGGCTCATGAACATCAATTTTTATATGGGCAATCAATTTTGCAATATTGGCTATGGCGGAGAACTTGAAGATTTGGATAAACAATATTTTTGGCAGGAAAGAGAAATCTTTAATCATATTGCGCCTATTGTAGATATTCGGCTTGCAAAACTTGGTAAAATAAAACCAAAAACATCAGTTTTGCCGGCTTCCAATGATGAAAGAGACGTTAAAGCTGCCAAAGTTTCTAAAAAGATTTTGCAAAGTGTCACTGCTAAACTCGATTTGTCAAAGAAGATTACCGAGGCAATGCAATGGAGCGAAATTTGCGGAACATGTTTTTACAAAGTTACATGGAATGCAAGTCAAGGTCAGGTTGTGGCGCAAAACGAGGACGGAAAAGATATAAGAAGCGGTGAAGTTGATATAACCGTTTGTTCACCGTTTGAACTTTACCCTGATAATTTTACTTGCGAAAATTTGGACGCTTGCCAAAGCATAATCCATGCACGAGCGATGGATGTGGGCAAAATTAAAAGCCTATATGACATTGATTTGACGGGCGAAGACATAAACATTTATTCACTCTCTTCAACGAGTGTAGGGCTTGGTGGATTGGGATATTCCTTTGCTGCTCCAAAGATAAGCCAGGGCATTAAAACCAACAGCGCGCTCGTTTTAGAAAGATACCAAAGGCCGACTCCCGAGCGTCCTAATGGCAGGCTGACGATTGTTGTGGGCGATGTTTTGTTTTATGACGGCGAACTTCCTTTTGCTGTCGGCAAGGATGGACAGCGTGACTTTCCGTTTGTTAAACAAGTTTCGCTCAATCAGGTTGGAAGTTTTTGGGGAAGCAGCGTAATTGACAGGCTTATTCCTGTTCAGCGAGCTTACAATGCAATCAAAAATCGCAAGCACGAATTTATGAACAGGCTCACGCTTGGCGTTTTGACGGTTGAAGACGGCTCGCTTGACATTGAAAACCTCGAAGATGAAGGATTGTGCCCAGGGAAGATTTTGGTGTATAGACAAGGTGCAAATGCGCCTGAGTTTTTAGAGGGCGAAAATCTTTCTGGTAGTTTTGAAGAAGAGGAAGAAAAACTTTTAAGTGAGTTTAAAGAGATAAGTGGTGTCGACCAAGTGTTTGACGGCAAAAATGTTTCTTCCAACATTTCAGGAACAGCCTTGGAGCTTATGGTTGAACAAGACGAACTCAGGCTTAACAACTCTGCCGATAACATGAAAGAGTGTGTTAAGACAATCTCTCAAATGATTTTAAGGTTGTATAAACAATATGCAATTTTACCAAGACTTGCAAGGATTGTTGGAGATAATGGTGAAGTGGAGATGTTCTATTTTAATTCCAGCGACATTTCCAGCGATGACATTTCGCTTGAAACTCAAAACGAGCTTGGTGAAAGCCTTGCGCAGCGCAGGCAAATGGTGTTTGATTTGATTAATGCGGGACTTTTAACCGATCAAAACGGGCAGATGAGCGACAAGATGAAAATCAAAGCTTTGCAGCTTTTGGGGCTTGGCATTTGGGAAAACGCACAGGATAGCAACGAACTGCATGTTAAAAAAGCCGAAAATGAAAATTTGAAAATCTATCAAGACAGGCCTGTTAAAGTCAGTGAAATTGACAAGCACGAACTGCATATCGACAGCCATATAGCCTTTATGCTTGGCGGAGACTTTGAAGAGAGAGTTATAGTTGACCCACAACTTGAAGAAAGATTTTTAAAACATATTAGAGAGCATAAAGCCATGCTCGCAAACCAAAATTAGGAGGAATTATGCAAGAAGAAATAATCGAGGAACAACCAAATTCAGAACAGGCAAATGTCTCGGAAGAGGCGAGTGTTTTAAGTGCCGCTAGTGAACCGGGCTCCTCAAATGATGCTGACTTTGGAAAGTTTAAATCCGCTGAGGCGTTATTAGATGCATATAAAGCGCTGGAAGCCGAATTTACAAGAAAAAGTCAGAGGCTGAGTCAGCTTGAAAAAGAAAAAACAGAGCAAGCAAACATCGATGAAGAAAAGATTGGAGATGAACTTGCAAAGTTTCTTTTGAAAAATGCCGAAGCATCTCCTTACGCCGAAAAACTTAAACAATTAAGCGTGCAGGGCGGAGGAAAAACCAATTTTGACGAACTCTGGGCGAAAGTTATGGTCGAAGAACTTGGCTCTGACAAGTCAAAACTTGATAATCCTATTGTCAAAAAATATGTTATTCAAGACGAAGAATTAAAAAAATACGTTATTCAAAATTATATGAGAGAACTAAATTCAAAAAATCCACCACTTATCATCAGCGGCGATGGAGGAGAAAAAGTAACCGGACAAAAACCGGTTACTCCAAAATCGCTTAAAGATGCTAAAAAATTGGTGGAGGAGATGTTTAGTTAATTTTTAAGGAGGAAAATTAAATGGTTACATTACAAACTGCCGACAACGCTCTTAAAAGCGTTTATTTAGGCGTTGTCGCAAACCAACTTAATGTTGCAGCAAACCCACTTTTGACAAAGATTAAAAGATCAAATAAAGATATTTGGGGAAAAGAAATCATCAAACTTGCACCATACGGTTTGAACGGTGGTGTTAACGCAAGCACTGAAATGGGAACTTTGCCAGGTGCTTATGAAAATCAGTATGTGCAATTTAAGGCATCATTAAAAAACTTGTATGGCAAAATTGAAATCACTGACAAAGCGATTCGTTCTTCTGCAAACAATATTGGCGCTTTCGTAAACCTTTTGACAGACGAAATGGAAGGCTTAGTTCAGGCAAGCGCATTCAACCTTGGCAGAATGCTTTATGGCGATGGAAGTGGCGTGCTTGCCACAGCAACATCTGCAAGTGGAAATGTTGTTACTTGTGACAAAGTCAACAATTTTGTGGAAGGAATGGTTGTAGATTTTTATAAAGATGGAACTTTAAATTATTCAAGAGTTAGAATCTTGTATGTAGATAGAGTCAACAAACAAATTACAGTAAGCAGCAACTCCATGTCATCTGGTCAGTATCCATTGAGCATTTATGTTCAAAGTTCTAGAAACAACGAAATAACAGGACTTGGCGCAATTTTTTCTAACTCAGAAACGCTTTACGGCGTGACGAGGGCGGACTATAAGTGGCTTAGCCCATATAAATCAGAGGTTACAACTGAAATTTCTGACAATCTTCTTCAATCAGCGATCGATTTCTTAGACGAAAACGCTGACTCAAAGGTAAACTTTATTGCATGTTCAAGTGCAGTTAGAAGGGCTTATCAACAATATTTGACTGCATATAGATCAAATATAGACATAATGAATCTTGAAGGCGGCTTTAAGGCAATTTCGCACAACGGGATTCCGCTTGTTGCAGATAGATTTGTTGATGAAGACACACTCTATTTGCTTAACACAGACGATTTCACTTTGCATGAGCTTTGCGATTGGACTTGGATTGAAGGTGAGAACGGCAGCATTCTTAAACAGTCGGCAAATCTACCTGTTTATACAGCGTCTTTGGTTAAGTATGCCGAACTTATCTGCGACAAACCAAATGGACAAGCAAAAATCAGCAAAATTAAGTCTACTGTTGAAAATCCTTTCTTGCCTATTTTGGAAGATATATCTTCAAAGCTTACTCCTTCAACAGAAGACAGTGGCTCGACAGAGTAAATTAAAGGGGTGAGTTTTCGCCCCTTTGATTTTTAAGGAGAAAAAAATGAAAAACCAAATATTGCTTGACGGCGATCCGTATTACATCAGCTTGCGAATAAAAGAGGTTGATGAAAATTATTTTATTGTTTTTAACAAGCAAAGAAATGTTTTTGAGCTGCACAACAGCGCTCAGCGAGGCGATACTTTTGCGTTGACAATTCCGTATGAGTGTTTGGATGAGCGAACAATATTTTTAGCAAGAAAAACCCGAAAAGAAAATTTTGATAAGCTTATTCGGCAAATGGACGAGCAAAACCAAAAATTACAAAAAAATATGGTAAAAAACGCCGTGGAGCAATTAAAAGAGGTGTTAATATGAAAATAAATGATACAATCAAACTTTGTTGTGATTTTTTGGGCGAAAATGAGTTAAAAGATTTGATTGGAACTCAAAATGCTGATGAAGTTCAACAGGCAAAAATTAATGCTCTTCTCACTTGTCTTAACTTGGCGTATGAAGAAATAGTGACTGAATATTTGCCAATCCTTTGCACTCAAACTTTGTCAGTTTCAGATGGGGAAATTGCTTTTTCTCAGCTTTCAAACCCTATTAGCGGCATTTTGAGCGTTAAAGATGAAAACGGCAATGATTTAAGCTATTTGCAATCCGCCGATCATATCGAGGTTAATGCGGAGAAGGTTGTGATTACATATCAAATTGTGCCAGAAAAATTTGATTTTGGTGACGAGGCGAATGTAATTTTTCCAGAGAGG
>CALWTN010000009.1 GCA_944384475.1 uncultured Clostridia bacterium | reverse complement strand
TTCACACTTTACAACCATATTTTACACGATATTGACGATTTGTCAATTAAAATTTAACAAATTGCTTTTATAAACTTCGGCAAATATGCTAAACTATGAATGTAAACAGGAGATTAAAATGGTTATCACGTTTGTAACCGACTGCTATTTTGATGAAAACAACGGCACAGGCATATCTGCAAGAAGATTTACCGATATGCTTAGAAAAAGAGGCCATGAAATCAGAATTGTCACGATAGATGAAGAAGGCAGAACTAAATATGGCGTGCCAAGGCGTTCGTTTGGAAAACTTTTTGATAAAATAATCATGTCGGAGGGTTTTAATTTTGCAGATCCTGACGAAGAGGTGTTAAAAAACGCCATAATTGGAAGCGATATTGTGCATATTTACATGCCTTTCAAATTGGGCTCAACTGCCGCAAAACTTTGCCGAGAACTTAACGTGCCTTGCACGGCAGCGTTTCATGTAGACCCTTGCAACATCACCTCCACCATATATATGCACAAAATCAAACCTCTAAACGATGCAATATATCTTGGTTTTTACAACAATCTTTACCGCTATATCAAACACATACATTGCCCAAGCAAAATGATAGCAAACAGGCTTGTAAAACAAAAATATAACTCGTATTTGCATGTCATTTCAAATGGTTATTCCGAAAATTTTACAATGGCAGAGGTGGAAAAACCTAAATTTTTGAACGATAAAATAATCGTAACGTTCATAGGAAGATTTTCTCAGGAAAAGCGCCACGACTTGATAATCAAAGCTGTTGCTCATTCAAAATATAAAGACCAAATTCAACTTATCTTCGGTGGCAAAGGCCCGCTAAAAAAGAAAATTCAAAAGATGTCAACTAAATTGCCAGTTGCGCCAATCTTTGGTTTTTACACCAAGGAACAGCTGCATTCTATTCATAATTTTTCAGACATTTACATCCACCCTGCCGACACAGAAATTGAAGGCATCAGCTGTATTGAAGCCATCGCTTGCGGAGTTGTGCCAATAGTTTCAAAATCGGTACGTTCGGCAACTCCACAATTCACAATCTGCGAGGAAAGTTTGTTTAAACCGGGCGACTACAAAGATTTAGCACAAAAACTCGACTGGTGGATTGAACATCCAGAAGAAAGATTAAAATACAAAACAGAATATGTTGAGCATTCCAAAAACTTTCAAATTGAAAAAAGCATAGATTTAATAATCGAAATGTTCAAACAGGCGATTGAAGATTGGGATTGCAAATATGACGGCAAGAAAAAGGCGCACAGCATTCCACCAACAATAATTTCCAACACAAATTAAAAAACTAGCACATTGCTAGTTTTTTTAAGCATAAACAAATTTTACCTCGCCATTTAGCCAACTATCGAAAAACTTTTCTAGATTTCTCCCAGCTTTGGATGAAAAATATGCCACAAATTCTTCGCTGCTTACATTTTGATAGGCAAACTTTTTGTAATAGCCCTTTAACGTCGCCATCAACTTTTTAGCACCGATTTGGCTTCTTAAAGTGTCAAACATCAAAATTCCACGAGTGTAAATATTATGCACGTATTCAGGCTCGGTTGCAAACTCATCAAGTGGGCGAAGCATGCTGCTGTCCACCTCTCCTTCAATTTTGGTATAAATTTGCAAAAAGAATTTATAGTTTCCCTCCGCCCCATTGATAATTTGCTGATAGGTTAAATTGTATTCAGGGTATTTTTCAAAAAACAAAGCCGTTGAATATTCCGTCAAACTCTCATCCAGCCAAGCCTCATTATACTCGTCATTGCCCACCACGCCATACCACCATTGATGCGCAATTTCATGAGCGATCACATAGTCACAGTCCTCGCCACTGACAGTGTCAGAAATCATTACAAGCCTTGGATACTCCATTCCGCCATGCACAAAATTGGTCTGCACCACCGCTAAATTTGAATAAGCATACTCTCCAAAACTTTCGCTGTAAAATTTCACCGCCTTGGTTGCTGTATCAAGCGAACCTTGTGGGTCTTCATCGGCATAATAGAAATAATCTATCGTAACATCCCCGCATTTTTGAGACAGCTTTTTAAAATTTTTTGAAAGCACAAAACTTACATCTCTGACGTTATTCGCCGAAAAGGTGGAAGTGATAAATTTGCCGTTTTGATGCGTTTTTAAGCTGTCTCCGCCGCAAGCGAGAATATATTCTTGCGGATAACTCACGCTCACCGTATAGTCGCTAACTTCCGAAAAAAACGGGTCGCCATTAGAAATATAACCATCCTGCATAAACCCCTTGCCATCTTCATAGACACATGCGATAGGATAAAAATTGGCAAAATTTACCGCATTTTCACCATAGCCAAACCTGTGATTTGCATTTGGCAGGGTCAACGAAAAATCGATTTCAACTTTGATTTTTTCATCAGGAAACAGTTGCGTTTGAAGCGGCACATCAAGCAGCATATCCGCCTCGCCTTCCAAACTAAAATCTACCGCATTTCCATCAATTTTGACACTTGAAATTTCTATTCCGCCATAACTTTTGCCGTTTGGATATGTTTTATCTTCGTTTGATGGTTTGCACACGCTGCCATCGGCTTGCTGCGAGAACGCATTAGCATAAAGATGAAACATCAAATTGTCAAAAGCGTTTTCTGAATTGTTAAAATAATCGATGACGCAAGCGCCTTGCGCAGTCTGAGTTTGATCGTCATACGTAAGCACTAATTGATACGCCGAGCGTTGCGATTTTTCTCCGCAGCCACTTATAAACAAAATTGGAGCAATAAAAATTAAGCAAACAAAAAATATGGACAATTTCTTCATGCTATAACATATTCGCATTTGTTAAATAAAATTCTTTGACAAAATAAAAAATTGTGGTAAAATCAATCTAACGGAGTTATCATGAGTTTTTGTAAATTTTCAACTGAACAGGTGGCAAATAATAAAACGCAAATCGATAACATTTTCATCGATAATTTTTTGCCGTCCGCACCCGATTTATGTGTTAAAGTCTACCTTTACGGGCTTTATCTTGCCACCAACGATCTTGAATTTGACAACACCTTTGAAGCGTTCGCTAAAAAACTGAACATCTCAGAACTCGATCTTGAAACGGCGTTTAGGTATTGGGAAGATCAAGGTCTGGTGCAGGTGCTTTCAACCTATCCAATTCAGGTGCTTTACAAACCACTTAAAGACGTCATCAATGGCACAAGATTGTATAAGCCTGAAAAATATCAAAAGTTTAACATGCAAGCTCAAGAACTTTTTGCAGGCATGCGCCAAATAACCAAAACTGAGTATGGCGAATACTATGATTTTCTAGAAAAAAGCGGCATGCAACAAGATGCACTTTTGATGATTATTGGCTATTGCATACAGACTAAGAAAAAAGCGGTGGGATACAACTACATTCTCACAGTTGCACGCAACTGGGCAAAAGAAGGGATTTTAACTGCCAAACAAGTTGAAGAAAAACTTTTCCAAGCCGAGCAGGCTTCCTCCTCGCTTGCCGAAATTTTAACCACACTTGGCATAAAGCGCTCCCCGTTTATTGAAGAGCGTGAAATGTATCAAAAATGGAAAGAAGGAATGGGCTTTGAGGATGACGCCATCTTGTTTGTTGCACAAAGCATGAAAAAGAAGGGCGGCTGCGAAAGACTGAACGCTTTGCTTGAAAAATATTTTCTCAACGGCAAATTTTCGGTGGCAGAAATCAAACATTATCTCGCCTCGCAAGATGAAGTTTACGCTCTTGCAAAATCGATCAATCGCAATCTGGGAGTGTATTACGAAAGCCTTGACAGCGAAATTGAAACCTACATCAACCCATGGCTAAATCTTGGTTTTGAACCAAAAGCACTTGAAAATATGGCAAGCTATGCTTTCAAATCCTCCATTCGTTCGCTGGACGGTTTAAATAACCTTGTTCAAAAATTGTATAAAGTTGGTGTGCTTTCACAAGCGGCGCTGGATGAATATCTTGCAAACATCGTTAAGCTTGACAGCAAGATTAAGCGCATCCTTGAAAAACTTGGCATCGCACGCAGAGTAAATTCGTTTGACCGCGAAAGTTACAAAACTTGGAAAAACGTTTGGATGTTAAGTGACGAACTTATCGACTATGCCGCCGAACTTGCCAAAGATAAACTTTCGCCAATTCAATATATGGCAAGACTGCTTTCATCTTGGCATGAAAAAAACATACTCTCCGTGGAGGAAGCAAAACGTTTTGCCCCATCTCAAACTGCTCAAGCCCCTGCCCCACAATCGCCGATTAAAGGGCGTTCATACACCACACAAGATTTTCAAGCGATGGTGCAGTCAATCGATGAAATTGAATTGTAAGGAGAAAAAATGAAACAAAGCCTAGTAAATCAAGCGCTTACAATAATTAGACAAAGAAAAATCCTTGCCGAGGCATCTGCGCAAGAGGCTTTGTCATTAGCCTTTAAAAATTCGCAATTTAAACTTGCATATCAAAATTTGCAGCAAGCAATTCAAAATCAAGCCAAGGATGAAGCTTTTGGAATAAAAAATAACGGCAAAGAAGTTGAAAAATGGCAAAAAGAATGCGAAAAAATAAAAAAATCATTAAAAATTGGCTCAATTTTGCCTAATTATCATTGCAAACGCTGCAATGACAGTGGCTTAATAGACGGAAAATATTGCACATGCTTAAAGCAAGAAATCACAAAACTGCTTTTGAAAAACAGCGGCTTTGACAGTCTGGAAGATTTTTCAAACTCTGACTTTTCAATTTTTGAAAATTGTGAAGAAGCAAAAAAAATATATTCACTCATGCAAAAATGGTGCTCTACCCCAACACAAAAAACACTCGTCTATTTGTTTGGGCAAACGGGCACTGGAAAAACCCACCTTATGAAATGTATGGCAAAAAAACTTATAACTGAGGGCAAGCTTTGTCAAGTGATGTCAGCCTTTGCACTCAACCAAAAATTTTTGCAAATTCACACAGCAAGCGAAGAGCAAAAACAGATGTTGCTTGATGAACTGCTTGGCATAGAGGTTCTTTTTATAGACGACCTTGGCACTGAGCCAATCTACAAAAACGTGACACGTGAATATCTTTACCTTTTGATAAACGAGCGTCAATCTCGCAATCTGCGCACAGTGATAACTTCCAACTTTGAGCCACAGCAAATTATGTCTCACTATGACGAACGCATTTTTTCACGCATAGTAAACAAAGACAAGTCCATAGTGTTGCAAATGTCAGGCAAAGATTTAAGAATAAAAAAATAATTTTGAAAAATACAAAAAAACTCGCATTTTGGCGAGTTTTTTTATTGGCAGGGGTGGAAGGAATTGAACCCTCGACAATGGTTTTGGAGACCACTGTTTTACCACTAAACTACACCCCTAAGAAATGTAAAAAAATTTTATCATTTTTATTTTTTATTGTCAAGCGTTTGGTTTTAAAAAAATATGCGAGTATAATAAAATCATGCAAACAGAACAAATTATATCTTCACTTCTTGAAAGCAACACTTTTATTGCCAAGAAAAACAACGAATGTTTAATTATCGATGCTGGTGCGCAGCCTCAGCAAATCGCTCAAAAAGTGGCAAATCACAAAGTTTTGGGCTTGCTTTTAACTCACGGACATTATGACCATTGCTTGCACGCGGTTGAAATTGCAAATCATTTTGGTTGCAAAATTTTTGCTTCAAAAAAAATAGTCGAAACCCTTTCCGACCCTGCTAAAAACTATGGCGAAACTTTTAAAATTGAAGATTTTTCTAACTTTGTTTTGCTGGAAGATGAGCAAGAATTTTCACTCGGCGAGTTTGAAATCGCCGCAACTCTATTGCCGGGGCACTCTAAATGTTCAATGGGATACTTGATTGACGGAACATTGTTTGCAGGCGATGTGCTTTTTAGTCAAGGCATCGGCAGAACAGACCTTTATGGTGGAAGCAAACAACAAATGTTGCAAAGTTTGATTACAATCAAAGAACGCATCCCTTTCGAAATTCTAGCCAGCGGGCATGGCGACATGTCCAACGCCGAAAGCCAAAAGCGAAACTTAAATTTATTTATCAGATTTCTTTCAAGATAACGCCTGTGAAGGCGTTTTTTTAACCCAAACCGACATCAAGCGCCATCATCAACATAAAACCAAGCATTGTTCCCCAAGTTCCTAAAACTGCACCCTCGCCCACTTGGCTTTCAGGAAACAATTCGCTAACAACCACATATATCATAGCGCCTGCGGCAAAAGAAAGCGCCCAAGGCATAATAACGGTTATGCTTGCCGCTAAGAAAAAACCTAGCACTGCGCCCACAGGTTCTACCACGCCACTTAGAACTCCCATAAAAAAGCCTTTGGCTTTGCTGCCAGACGCTTGCTTCATCGGCAGCGCAATCGCCATGCCTTCGGGAAAATTTTGGATCCCCATCCCTATTGCCAAACTTAATGCCAATGCCATCACAGCAGCATCTTTACTTGCCCACGCACTTCCAAATGCCACGCCAACAGCAATGCCTTCGGGAATGTTATGCAATGTCATTGCTAAGAAAAGTTTGCTTGATTTTTTCATGCCGCCATTAGTTTTGTTGATTTTGTTGCTTAAAAAATCAATTAATCCCAAAAACAGCCCACCGATTAAAAAGCCTGCAACTGCTGGGACAAAATTAAATGCGCCATAAGCCTCTGATTGCTCAATAGCAGGCAGCAGCAACGACCAGATTGAAGCGGCTATCATTATGCCAGAGGAAAAGCCGACAATCAATTTGCTTACTTTAACGCTGATTTTATTTTTGACGAGCAAAGCGCTTGCCGCACCAAGCGAAGTCATCACAAAAATGAAACTTATTCCTAATATTACTTTGGCAAGATCTGACATTTTTTCCTCTTTTGCGTAGAGCTCTTGTTACACTATATTTCAAAAAAATGTGATTTGCCACAAAAAAAATACGGCGAGCAAGGGCTGATTTAGCAAAAGGCTAAATCAGCTCCGCTGCTGCATAACGCAGCAGCGCCTTGCGTGCCTTTGCAGGCACGCAAGCCTTGCTCGCCTAGTTATAGCCCAAATCAGTAAGTTTATTAGGCTTGTTTTTCCAGTTCTCTTCAACTTTTACAAAAAGTTTAAGCATAACTTTTTTGCCCAACAACTCTTGGCTCATTTCTCTTGCCATAATGCCAATCTTTTTTAAAGTTTCTCCGCCCTTGCCAATGATAATTCCTTTATGCGAGGCCTTTTCGCAAATTATGTCCGCATCAATGCTGACAATTTCTTTTTTTTCTTCAAATTTTTGAATGGTTACTGCCACACCATGCGGCACTTCCTTTTTCAAAGTTTTCAAAACTGCTTCTCTAACATACTCTGCCACCAAAAACTTTATTGGCTTATCTGTCACCTCATCTGCATCATACAAAAAGTTTTTTGTTTTAGATTCAGGCAAAAATTGTAAAATTTTATCTAATAATTTGTCAATATTTTCACCATTTTTTGCAGAAAAATAAATGTCGCATCCATTATCATATTTTTTCTTGTCGCTTTTAGAGCCTGCCACAATCACATTTATGCCATCGCTTCTCATCTTGGCGATATGCTCAACCTCCTGCTCGTCAACTTTGATTGAGCTGTCAATCAAATACACCACAACATCAGCGCTCGCTTTGGCTGAGCGCACATTTTTCATCATAACTTTGTCAAGATGAGAAGTCGCCTTGTGAATGCCAGGCGTGTCGATCAGCACAAGTTGATAATCCTTGCTTGTCACAATCGCCAAAATATTATCACGAGTCGTTTGCGGTTTTTCTGAAACGATAGCAAGCCGCATGCCAACCAGCTTGTTGATAAGTGTGCTTTTGCCTGCGTTAGGTTTACCTAAAATTGCAACATATCCAAATTTAAACATGCCCACCTCTCGTTATATTGCAATTTTGCAAAATTTTTTCAGCAAGTGAAAACATCTCTTTTTCCTGCCGCTGATTTAAATGGTCATAGCCCAGCAAATGCAAAAAGCCATGCAGTGCTAAAAAATTGAGTTCTCTTTTAAGCGAATGCCCATAAGCTTTGGCTTGTTTTTTTGCAACTGCTGTGCAGATGACAATGTCGCCTATCTCCAACTCCTTGGTCATAGGATCTGCTTCTGAAATAAAATTTTGAAGACTTGATTTTTTCTTAACTTCAAACATAGGAAAAGAAAGCACGTCTGTAACTTTATTAACGCCTCTTTTTGTTAAATTCAGCCTTTTAATTTTTGCTTTTGAAACAAATTGCACCCCAACTGCGACACCAGCCACCTGATTATCTGTAAGTTTAAGCGCCTCTTCAAATACTGTTTGCTGCAAATATTTAGGTTTGTTTGTGTAAACTTTCATTTTCTCCTTGCACCAGCAAATTTGCGGTTATAACATATCTAACCGTTGTGCTGCCTGCTCCTTCTATGATTTGATAATTTTCTTTTTTTATTATCTCACATCCTTGAAGTTTTTGCAAGCAGTTTTGCTTTGCAAGTTCTATTACATTCTCTTTTTCTTGTTCAAAAGTGGAAGTTATTTTTTGCGATTTCAGTTCATAATAAGTTGTTTTTGTGACCACAAATGGCAAAATATTGTTTTTATTTAACATTTGTGAAGTCTGTTGCGTTTCAAACTGTTCAAAGTTGCACGTCTTGCCATTTGAATAAAATTGCTGTCCAAACAGCGTTACGCACACTTGTATAACCTTATTACCTGTGCGATAAGTCACCAGCCTCTCATTAAAATGAGTTGCCTCTCCTTCCACCCATATATCCATATAGATATTTGCTTTTGGCTGAATGTTAAACTGCTCTCCTTGTGAATTTACAACATATCCTTCCACCAAAATTTGCCCCTTTTGAATGATGTCGCCAACCTCAACCTTCAAAGTTCCCTGAACAAGTTCAATATCTGTAATCACGCCGTCATATTGTGAAACGATAGGCGCAAACTCATCCTTCATCTCAGGCGGAACAATTTCTGTTTTAACGTTTATAACCAAACTCTGTCCTATCACAGCGCCACTGACAAAACTAATCTCATCAAAATGATAATTGATCATGTGTTCAATTTGAGAGATGTCGATTGCGTTTTTGTTTTTTGTGGGTAAATTTTTTTCCACAAATTCTTCGATTTCTAGATAGTTTTCCACGCCTCTAACTTCAACTTTCTGAATAAACGGCGATTGCAAACAATACAAAAAAACGCTTAAAACTATGCCTGCTATCAATCCATAACTTGTCAAAAAAATATGCAAATTATTAAAAAAACCTGCCTTTTTTTCACTAATAATTTGATAATTGTTTTGCAATAAAATTTTTTTTACTTTTTTGCCATCATGGTATTTTACTTTAAATTTACAGTGGTTTTTTTGTAGCCTGTCTATTTCAAAAACTTCAAAATCTTTACAAAGTTGGTTAAAAAATCGTTCTTGATTAAGCCCTTTAATTTCAAAAAGATGATAGTTTCTCCTCTTCATCACAGCGCCTCAACTCGCTTAATTTCTCCCGTGATTTTGAGCGTCTGAGGCATAAGTTCACTGAGCATCAAATCCTTTCCCTCCACAATAATCACTCCGCCTTTGTATTTAAAAGAAATCTCCTCCTTAGAAAGTCTTAAAATGCCCGCATGCCCTTCGACATACAAAAGTTTGCCAGACATGTTTACAATGTTATATTTCTGGACGAAAGAATTGTTCTTTAAAGCTTTTTTAATCTCATCAAAAAAATTAAACACGCATATTTCCTTTTACAAGTTAAAATATGCGTGCTTTAAAATGTTTAGAATTGGTTATCATCTTTTCTTTCAAGCACACCTGTCAAAAGCAATGCTTTCATTTCAGGTGATAAATTAATTATTTGTTCTTTAATGCTTTGTTTTAGTGCTTGGCTATAACCATGATTTCGCCTAAACTGCTCAAAGTTATCATTAGGTCGCACCCTTCTTTGAACTCTTCTTACAGGAGGCAGCACTTCTTCTTCAACAAATTCAGCAGATGGCGAGTATTCTTCTTGCTGAAAATCCTCTTCGGGGATAATCTCAATAAGTTTTTCTGTTAAAGAGATTTCACTTTTTGGCTTTTCTTGTTGAACAGGATGTGTTTTTGCTTGTTTTTTTATCGTTCTCGCCTGTTTTTTTGCTTGTTTTTCTTCTTTTGTTCGCTTTCTGAAAATTTGTTTACGTTTTTCATACACAAACAGCAACAAGCAAACTATGGCTGCGCCAACGACTAATAATACAATCCACAGCCACAACATTTTTACGCCTCCCCATCGCCGCTGTCTTGCTCAACCCCAGCGATTGAAGCACGCATTGCAGTGTCCGCTTGAAGATTTTTAAGTTTGTAGTAATCTAAAACGCCAAATTTGCCATCTCTGATAGCACTTGCAATAGCTTTTGGAATTTCGGCTTCCGCTGCAAGCACCTCGGCTTTCATTTCTTGTGTTTTAGCCTTCATCTTCTGCTCTTCTGCCACCGCCATAGACCTCAACCTCTCTGCTTGAGCCTCGGCAAGTTTTTTCTCTTTTTCGGCTTCTTCTGTTTCAAGTTTAGCGCCTAAGTTTCTGCCAATATCTATATCTGAAACATCGACTGAAACAATATCATACGCAGTTCCGTCATCCAAACCTTTGCCAAGAATTGCATCGGCAATTTCAGAAGGGCTTTCGAGCAACTGAGTGTATGTTTCAGCTGCACCGATACAACTTACTATACCTTTACCAACTCTGGCAATAACGGTGTCTTCTCTTGCTCCACCGACCAATTCATCGATATCCGTTTTAACAGTAACTTTAACTTTCACTTTAACTTCTATGCCGTCTTGCGCAACTGCTGAAATATCGTTTACCTCAATAATTTTAGGAGTAACGCAAGTTTCAACTGCCTCAACGACATCACTTCCTGCAAGGTCAATCGCCTTGGCAAGATCGACATCCAAGCTTATGCCCGCACTGTTGGCAGCAATCAAAGCTTTGACGATGTTTTCAACATTACCACCCGCCATAAAGTGCGTTTCTAAATCTGTAACTGAAATGTTGATTCCGCCTTTTCTTGCCATGATGTAAGCATTTACAATCAAACGATAGTTGGTTTTACGAAGTTTCATGCCCACCAATCTTGTCATAGAGATGTGCGAGCCGGATACAAGCGCAACAAACCAAGTTTTTAATGGCACTAAAATAAAGATAACTGTCAAAGCAACCGCAAACAATGTGCAAAGCACAATAAGTGCAATCGCCCAACCTTCAATCGCTAAAAGCAAACTATTCATTTTCCCCTCCTTTGAACTCAACCCTGATGGTGTTGTTTTCTACTTCTACAACTTGTATTTTTTCGCCTTCGTAAATTGTTTCTCTAACAGATGTTACGGTGTAAATTTTTCCGTCAATTTTTGCTTTGCCAACTGGCTTGCAAATAGAAACAACCTCGCCTTCTTTGCCAACCAGCTGCTGCAAACTTTGATTAACGCCATAGTTTTCAGGCAAGGCGGATTTATCTTCTACAAGCGGCGTTTTTTTCAAAAACCCTTTACTAAACGAGTGAGAAAAAATCACAAAAAGCACTGTGAAAATCACTAATATTAAAAATATTAAAAAGAAAACATTAAACACAGACTTTGTAAAAATTGCTTCACAAACGACAGCTGCTATGCCGGCAACAATACCTGAAATTCCCCAAAAACCAAAACCAGGAACAACGCCTTCAATGATCAAAAGAACCAAACATGCTGCAAGCAGTGCAATGACAGACCAATGCATCTGAGTAAAAAACTCAACAAATTCCATCTCTTCCTCCTTGGCAATATTATATCATGGATTTTGTCGAATGTAAATACCCTAAATTAAAACATAAATTAATGCAAACAAAAAAACGCTTTATAGCGCTTTTACATTTTACTCCCTTCCTGAGCGTTGATAATAAAACAAATATTGCTGAGCATATCCAGATAAATCACCAAAAATATTTACGAGGTTGTTTGCAATTTTTTCCCTGTTATTTAAAGGCGAATAATATTTATTATACATTTTATTTATCCAAGTATCCACAGGAAAAACATCCTTCCTTGAGTAGCCAAATAAAAGTATGCAATCGGCGACTTTTGGGCCTACGCCTGAAAGCAAAAGCAGCTTTTTTCTAAGCTGAGGGGTTGGCAAATCTTGCCATTGCAAAATTTGTTGCTCGTCAATTTGCCTAAGCGCTTTATATAGTTGTGGCGCTCTGTAACCAAGCCCTAATTTATAAAAATCTTCTTGCGACAAAGCCAACAGTTCTTCATGTTTAGGAAAATTTGTGCCATGCGCGCATTTTTGTTTTAAAGCATTGATGATTTTTTGAATTCTTTTAATATTATTGTTTGCAGAAATAATAAATGATACGATGACTTCAAAAATATCGTTTTTCAAAATTCTGATGCCGTAACCAAACTGAATGGGCTTTTGCAAAATCTCAAAATTATATAATTTCTCTTTTATCTTTGAATAATCTGTTTTTAAATCAAAAAAATTTTCAAAATAATGCACGTCGTCACAAATTATTTTATAGCCTTCGTTTGTTTCTTCAATCTGGGCGTGCTTGTCTTTTGAATAAACGTGATAGACTTCACCGTCTTTGTGATATGAAAAAATTTGCCCACACTCCAAAATATGCTGTGGATTAAAATCCTGTTTTGAATAGATTTCTATGCAATTATCAAACTTTTTATATTTCATAATTTATAAAAAAGCCCCGCCACAAAGGCAGGGACATGATTAATTGTTTTCTATAATTGATACAATCTTTTTGCCTTTTGAAGAACCAAATTTTACAGCGCCATCAATCAAAGCAAACAGTGTGTAGTCTTTTCCAATGCCAACATTTGAACCTGGATAAATTTCCGTGCCTCTTTGGCGAACAATGATTGAGCCTGCAAGAACTCTTTGTCCATCAGCCGCTTTAACGCCAAGACGTTTGCCTGCTGAATCTCTTCCGTTTTTGGTGCTTCCGCCACCTTTGTGGTGAGCAAAAAGTTGAATATTAATCTTAAACATCTTCAACCTCCAACTTTACATATTTTTTTTCATCTTCGCAAATATTTTCTAGGGTTTTGAAAAGTGTTGTGATAATCAAATCGGTTTGAGATGTGGCTTTGTTTAGCTGCAAACTTAAAAATCCGTCATTGATTTTAACTTTTGCATCGACATTTGCAACCTCAGTTATGCCAACAACCGCCATTTGAGATGCGGTGGAAATTGCGCTGCAAAGCACATCACTGCCCGCTTTGGCTTTGCCGGTATGCCCCGACAATTCAAAACTCACAAAATGCCCATTTTTACGAAGAAACTTGATTTTAGTCATATTAACCTTTTACAGACAAAATTTTGATTTCAGTATATGGCTGTCTGTGACCTTGTTTTTTGCGTTGGTTCTTTTTAGCTTTGTATTTGTAAACAACAATTTTATCGGCTTTGCCTTGTCCCAAAACTTCGGCCTCAGCAACTGCGCCTTTCAATTTGTCGCCAACTTTTGAACCTTTTTCGTCAGAAATCATCAACACGTCAAGCTTAACTTTATCGCCAACATTGGCATCAAGTTTTTCAACTTTAATTGTGTCGCCAACTTGAACGGTGTATTGTTTTCCGCCACTTGCAACAACTGCGAACATAATTTTACCTCCTCTAACCAAACTCGCTATCATGGCAGGCAAAGCCATTTGAAAGCCATTTCTATGCGGATACTGTGATATTATATCAAAAACAATCACTCTTTGTCAAGCAAAAGATAAAAAAAGCGCTTAAAATTAAGCGCTTAATTTAATTATTTAACGATTTTGTCGTTTTTGTCTTTCTTTGCCGATTTGCCTTTTGCTTTTTTGTTCTTTTTAACTTTGCTGATAACAAAGTAAGCAATAACACCAGCAAGAACAAGCACAGCCACAACAATCAAAATTGTTCCGATGATTTTGTAAACCTCAACTCCGCCTTCTGCATCAGTTGAAACTTCAAATTCAACTGTTTTAGTGGTTGTCCAACCAGCCTCATCAGTAACTGAAATTTCAATTTTGTATGTTCCTGCCTTATCAAGGTTGTAACTGTATCTATGTTCTTCATCGCTACCCTGATTTACAAGAGGATCATCGTTTGTAGATGTGTTGGTTACTGTAATTTTAACAGTATTCCAAAGCTTGTCCTCATCAGTTGTTTTGTTGTCTGAAAGCGTAATCTTAGAGCAATCCAAAACTAATTGTGAGCCCAAAGCATATTTTTCTTCAACAAAACCATCTGCGATATCGATTTCTGGAGAATCAACGTCACCAACTCTGATTGAATATGAGTTGTCACTGTTGACATTGTCGTAATAATCGTAAACATAGTATGTGATTGTGTAATTGCCATCTTGGGTCAGTTTATAATCAATGTTTCCAGTGGTTGGGTTATATCCTGTTGCCTCTTTCCAGCTGTCCAAATAATATTGTGTTGAATATGATGTTTGGCCACCTTTATAAGAAATGATCACATAACTTTTTGCAGTGTTGATGCCTTTTGCAGAAAGATCTCTTGCTTCAACCTTTTGGATTGAAACTGTTGAATCTTTACTTGCAGAGGTTGGATAGTCATACTCTCCCAAAATTTCTGGTGCTGTTTCGTCAATTACCGTCAAAGTATACTCTTGAACGCTTGCAAGATTGTAGTAAGACGTGTAAGCATCAAGCTGATAAGTTGAAGTTGACGACAATGGCTTTGAAGTCGAACCGATTGTCAAATTGTTGCCCTCATCTGCTGTAAGGCTGAAAGCGAGTGTAGATCCATCCTGTGCAATGAGTTCAAAGCCGTTTGAAAGTGAAACAAAATATTTCTTTGTGTTATCTTCTTTATACTGTCCAAGCACTGAATCGTATCCAAATTCGCTTGAAAGGTCATAAACCTTATACTCAGTTTGAGTTTTAACTGCATATTTTACGGTGTTGTCTGTCGACGAAGTAATCACAAAGTCGCCGTTTTCAAGTGGAGTAACCTTGTTGTTTTGATTATCAGCTTCTACAAGCACACTTCCATCTTCACTCTTTGTGAATATGTTTTTATCAAACACACTTACATTAACGAAATATTGAAGTTTGTAAACGCCTGGCTCATAGGCTGTGAAAGTATCCTCTTCGTTTTCATTGAATACATATGAAGATGGCGCATCGTTTATAACTTTAACATTGTAATTTAATGCAGTTTTTGCATCATCGGTGCTTACGCCGAAAATGTCATATTTATCGCCATTTAATTTATAGTCGATTGAAGGTGTTCCAAGGTCAACAGCTTTGCCAACCTCAACTTTATCTTCAACATCAATAAGCTGCCCGCCTACGATAACAGGATCATCAACAACGTTTGTTGCAGTAACGTAAAAACTGTAGAATGTTGTAATTTGGTTGTTGCCAGCGTCAGTGAACACAACTTTAACTTGATATTCTCCTGCATATGACGCAACCACTTTTCCAGCCTGCAAGATGTAAGATTTAGAAGCAACGTCTTTGATTTCGCTCTTGCCAACAACTGTAACTGGTGTTTCAACACGCTTGCTTACAGGCTCGTTTTCTGCATTTTCGCTTTCAACATATTGGATTCTGTTTACATAAACCTCAGCGTTCAAATATTGAACGTGATCATCTATCAATTTGATTGTAGGAAGAATAATATCGCCGTTTTGCTTTATCACCTCATCGCTTTTGGTGTTGTATTTTTCATATACGATGGTTGGAGCAGTGGTGTCTTGAACGTCTGCGATAGCAATCTCTTTTGTCCATTCGCCCATGTTGCCATAATCATCCTTTGCGGTCACTTTGATTGTCACTTTGTTAGGAACATCACCTTCATAGGTGGTGGAATTTATTTCTGAAAGATCAATTTTATATTCATCCTCTTCAAAAGTTTTTGACTCGTAACGTGTGTCATTTTTGCCAGTATAGAAATACTCAGTGACAATATCCATTCTGTCGTCATTGTCATCAGTAGCGGTTGGCTGTTCAAATGTGATGACAGAGTTTGCCCTATATGAATTTTTAAGATTTGAAACAAATGTAATTTCAGGATTTACATCATCGTCAAACTCACCACTTACGATAGAGATGCCGTAAGAAAGTTGAACGCTTTCATTTCCAGCTTCATCTTCTGCATAGTATAAAATAGTGTAAGATGTGCCCTCTCCTGATGAACCATTAAATATGTTTCCACCAGAGCTGCTGATGTCTAAATATGCATATCCTTCTTCAACAGTTTTGGTTGAATCATCAGTTACAATCAAGAACTTGTTGTCTTTAAGCCATTGCTCAACTTCCTGCTGAGAAGTGAGTAGTAAATCTGCCAATCTTTCGCTTATGTAATTGTTATTTGCAAGGAAGGTCTCCCACTTGTAATCAAAAATCAAGTTGTAGCCATGATATTTATCAATCGTGATCTCTCTTGAAGAATTTTTGATAACCCTTGTAAGTTTCATATTTTCAGCATCAGAAACATTGTCGGTTGCGCCGATTGCATATATGATCACATTGCCAACAGAGGTTTTTGTTTTAAGAGCTGTGGATGCATCTGGATAAACCAATTTGCCGTCTTCACCTGTTTCAACCGCCAAAGAAGCATCATAAATTTTTGCTTCTGGTGCTTGTGTATCTTTGACACCTGAAATATAGAATGAAAGTGTCTCTTCATTGCCATAGAAATCTTTGGCTGTGTAAGTTATTTTGTATTCGCCATTAGCCCATGGAGTAAATTTGCCATCGACAATGCTTCCCTTTTTAGTCTCTGAATAAGAGCTTTTGCTATCCTTTCTATATGCCTCAACCGTATAGCTGATTGCAACAGATTCGTTTTTAGGAGTGGCCTCATCACCAGTTTTACCTGAGATGGTTGGCAAGGTTGCCTCAACACCAGTGATAGCTGATGTCAAAGAGCCCTCTTGTGAAAGTGCAAGTTTGTAATCTTCATAATAACTGTCTTTAACAGCAAAGGACTTTGTTATTGAAGTGATAAACTGTCCACCAACATAGTAAGCATATTTGATTGTGTAGTTGCCATAACCTGCAAAAACATCGGCATTCTTTTCATCAAAATATTTGCTGTCAATGTAGTAACCATCCTCGTTCTGCTCAACAACCACTGGTTTTTCGCCCGCAGAAACAGATATGCGCACGCATTCACCCTCTTGTGGCACAGCATCTGTGTTAAGCACATAAGTTACATCTTTAACTTCTTCTTCATTTCTATCAAAAAGCGTTGGAAGCGGAAGGGCAATATTTTTTAAAGTGCCATTTTGCAAAGCAACATCATAGATTGAAGGAATGATGTTTTGATCGTTGCTGTCAAATTCAAAATATGCCGTTGTGATTTCGCTGTAAACGATGCACTCGGTTGAGAAATGCTTGGTCTCTCCACCAACTGTCACATCAAATGTGTATGTCACAATATATTCACCAGCATTGTCAAGCTCAACAGTGCCATAAACTGCGCTTTTAGCGTCTGCCAATGCGCCTTTGATTTCAGAATCTCCGTGTTTATTAACTTCAATTTCTTGACCAGAAGATTTGTAAGTTACAGTCACATCAGACGTGATGGCAGTGATAGTGTTAGTTCCATCATAATTAACTGCTCCTTCACCATTTTGCACATAATATGTGTAATCATTAAGCCCCACAGGAATTTTTGAGTCCGAACCAAAATATGCAGCCCTAATTTCATAAGTAGAGCCTTTATTTGCAGTTGTTTGGGCGTTGTTTAAGATAATTGCCTCCGAGCCAATGTCGCCATAAACAAAATCAGCGCTAGACGTGATGACGTTCATAGGAAACAGTGTTGCGGCAAACATTCCCGCAAAAACGATTGATGCTCCTTTAAATAAATTTTTCTTTTGAATGCCTTTGTTTTTAATCATAATAACCCCTTATTGCATACGATAATTTAGTAACAACCTATTTTAATATAATTTGCGCTTAAAGTCAATCAATTTTTAGTTATTAATTACATTAATATCTTAAAGATGCCGCAAACCAAACAAAGAAATTAAATTGACACTACTATTTTGCTCAAAGAAAAATAAATCTATGTAACGATAGCCTAACTTTGTAACATTATTTAAGCAAAATTAATAGTATGATAATGTGTAAGCACACTCACACAAAAGGATAAAACTTAGGAGGTACATATGAACTTTTTTGGAGGCTTTGGCGGCGGAAATGGTTGCGGATGCGACTGCTGCTCAATTTTAATCCTTCTCATGCTTTTGCAATGCTGTGGCTGCGGAAATAACAATGGTTGCGGAATTGATATCTGCTCGTTATTGTTAATATTAGTGCTTTGCGGCTGCTGCGGTGGTTCAAATTGCATGAATAAATGCTAAAATTTTAGCAAAAAGGGCCAAAATCGAAAGATTTTGGTCTTTTTTCTTTACTTTTTTTTAAATTTAGGTTAAAATAACTGTTGAGGTGTTAACTATGGATAAAAATAAAAAGGTTGAAAGAAAATATGGTGTAGGCGCAGAATTAATTTGGAAGGATAGAAAAAGATATTTTGGTCTTCCATGGTCATTTACAAGATATTCACTCATCAGAAATGGCGACAAATGGTTTAAAGTTTTTTCAGACATCGGTCTTCTCTACTCAGCCGTAGAAGAAGTGAATGTTTATCGTATTCAAGATATTTCTTTGCACCAATCACTTTTTGATAAAATTTTTGGCACTGGCACGGTTATTTTATATTCAAATGACGAGCGCCAGCAAGAACTTAGGCTTAAACACATTGCAAGCCCTTATCGTGTGAGAGATATGTTTTCAAATTATATGGAAGCAGAAAGGGCAAAACGCAACATTCGAGTTTCGGAATTTCAATATTAAAAAACTGCCTTCAAGGCAGTTTTTTTTATTCTTCAAAAGGTCTGAGTTTTGAAATAAAGTTTTCAAAATAATCGGGCAAGGGCAACTGAAAATGCATAGATTTTTGTGTTCTTGGATGAACAAAATCTAAGCTGTATGAAAAAAGCAGTTGTCCTTTTAAGTCCTTCTCCGCCCTGCCATAAATTGGATCGCCCACAACGGGATGGCCTATGTAAGCGCTGTGCACTCTAATCTGATGCGTTCTGCCAGTGATCAGCGAAAACTCCACCAAAGTGGCATTTGAAAAGCGGCGTTTGACTTCAAACAAACTTATCGCTTTGCGCCCTTCATTTGAAACGGCGTATTTTTTTCTATCCTTTTTATCTCTCGCAAGAAAGGTTTCGATTTTGCCTTGATTTTCCCAAACAACACCGGAAAGCAAAGCCAAATACTTTCTTTTAACCTCTTTATCTTTAATCATCTGCGAAAGCGCTTTGTGCGAAAAGTCATTTTTTGCCACAATCATCAATCCTGCTGTGTCTTTATCAAGCCTATGCACAATGCCGGGGCGCAAAACTCCATTGATGCCACTTAAATTGCCAATGCGATTGAGAAGTCCGTTCACAAGCGTGCCATCCTTTGTGCTTTGGCATGGATGAACAACCAAACCCTGCGGCTTGTTTATCACAATCAAATCATCATCTTCAAAAATAATATCAAAATCCACTTCTTGCGGAATGGCTTCAAGAGGTTTGGGTGGTTTAAGATCGAGGCAAACCTCATCGCCAATTTTGAGGCTATATCCTGCCTTCACAATCTTGCCATTCACCAAAACCTCGCCTTTTTCAATCAAGCTTTGAAGGTGTGAGCGTGAAAAATCTTTATGCCTTTCGCATAAAAACTTATCTAATCTTTGGTTTTGATTTTCAGTTTGAATTATTATCTGTTCCACTTTCAACCTTTTTTTTCTTATAGTGCTTAACCAAAACCACTATAAAATAAATTATCAACATCGCAACGCCCAAACACAAGCAAATGTCAGCAATGTTAAAAACTGGAAAACTATCCCAAAACTCAAAGTGCAAAAAGTCTCTCACATAACCAAATGCCAATCTGTCAACTAAATTGCCTATACTTCCTGCAAAAATTAAGCCTAACGCAATATGAAAAAGCGGATTTTTGGTTTTCTCTGCATACGCAACCCAAGCTAAAATAACAATAAATATAAAAGTAAGGATGATTAAAAAAGTTTGTGATCCCGAAAAAATTCCCCATGCCGCACCAGAATTATGAACAGTTTGGATGTTTATAAACCCAGGCAAAAACTCTGCTGAGCCGCCAAGCGGCAAAGAAGCGTCAATAAAATGCTTGCTCAATAAATCTGCCACCAAAAAAACTGCAAAAATTGGCAAGGTTATGCACAGCAAAAACTTGTAATGCCTACTCAATTTCCACGCCCTCTGGAAGCAAAATAATAAGCCTGTTTTCTTCAATCACCGCCATTGAACCTTTGCTCATCTGGATTGCGCCCTCCAAAAACCCAAGCGCCCTGCTTTTATCTTGCGCATATTCAACATTTACAAGCACAGGCTCATCATTGCCAAAAATACTCAAAGCCTTTTTTACATCTTCCATCTTCTCAACATATATAACCCTGATGCCATCAATTTTATCCGGCCTTTCAATCTTATCTTTTTTTAAGTTAAAGGTTGCCTTAGGCTCGGATTTCTTGATTTTTTTTGTTTTTGTTTGCTCTTCTTCTGTTTCAAAGCCTAAAGCTCTTGCGATATTTCCAAAAAAGCCCATATTCTTCTCCTTTCAAACATTTTAGCATACAAGCAGTTTTTTTCAAAGTGGAGTTTTAAGATTTTTTGCAATATTTGTAGAAAAAAAACTTAGGTTAAACCCTAAGTTTTATAATGTAAGTTCTGCGCCTGACGAGCCAGCAGCTGCGCCACTTGAAGCAGGTGTGTTGCGTTTGCGAGCCTCTTCCAGTTTTTTACCCAATGATTTTTCAAGTTTGGTAAACTGTCTATCAATGGTAGGATAATTTTGACTATATGCGCCCACCTTGTGGCAGCCCTGAACTTGATAGTCATCATCAATGATATAAACTTTTGTCAAGTCAACACAATTGCGTTTCCATTCGCTTATTCTTTCAATAAGTTTTTCGCCACAGCAAATTGTGCGCAAGTATGCGCATTTTTTAAAGATGTCAACACCAACAGCCTCCACACTTGGCGGCAAAATTATCATTTCAAGTGAATAGCAATTTTGGAACGTCTCTCTTCCAATGTATTTTAATGTATTTGGTAATATTATTTCTTCTAAGTCAGTACAATCAGCGCATGCCATAGCGTCTATACCTAACAAACCGCTTTCAATCTCAATTTTTTTAACAGTTGATTTAGCAAATGCCATATCTTGAATGTAATCAAATCCTTGCGAAATAAATACATTTTCTACATTTGGACTTTCAAATAATAGTTTCGTTTCAACAACTCTTTTTTTATCCCCGCTTTCAATTGTAAGATCTCTTCCTATGCGTTTAGGTAGATTGAATCTACAATAAAACTGGTCTGGTCTATACACTCTTGCGATATTTTCTATTAATTCAGCCATTTCTTTTCTCCTCAATTTCATTATACCATTTTAATTATTTTTTTCAAGACAAAAATAAAAAAAACGGCTAAAATTAACCGTTTTTTTTAAATTTTTGGATAAATTACTCAACAATTTTTGAAACAACACCAGAACCAACTGTTCTTCCGCCTTCACGGATAGCGAAACGAAGACCTTCTTCGATAGCGATTGGTGTGATCAATGTGATTGTCATGTTAACGTGGTCACCAGGCATAACCATTTCAACGCCTTTTTCAAGTTCGATTGTTCCGGTAACGTCAGTTGTTCTGAAATAGAACTGTGGTCTGTAACCATTGAAGAATGGAGTGTGGCGTCCGCCTTCTTCTTTCTTCAAAACGTAAACTTGTGCAGTGAATTTTGTGTGAGGATGAATTGAACCAGGTTTGCAAAGAACTTGACCTCTTTCAATTTCGCTTCTCTGGATTCCTCTAAGAAGAAGCCCAACATTATCACCTGCTCTTGCTTCATCAAGAAGTTTTCTAAACATTTCAACGCCTGTGATAACTGTTGTTTTCTTAGCACCCATACCAACAATTTCAACTGTGTCGTTCATTCTAACAACACCACGCTCTACTCTACCAGTTGCAACTGTTCCTCTTCCTGTGATTGTGAAAACATCTTCAACAGGCATAAGGAATGGCTTGTCGGTATCTCTTTGTGGTTCAGGAATGTAAGAGTCAACTGCATCAAGAAGTTCTTGGATTGGAGCACAGTCTGGGCTGTCTACATTGCCAGCCTGAGCAGCTTCAAGTGCTTTAAGAGCTGAACCTTTGATGATAGGAGTTTTATCTCCTGGGAATCCGTACTCAGTAAGAAGATCTCTGATTTCCATTTCAACAAGTTCAAGAAGTTCAGGATCGTCAACTTGATCGGTTTTGTTCATGAAAACAACGATGTATGGAACGCCAACTTGTCTTGCAAGAAGAATATGCTCTCTTGTTTGAGGCATAGGTCCATCTGTTGAAGCAACAACAAGGATAGCTCCGTCCATTTGAGCTGCACCAGTGATCATGTTTTTAACATAGTCTGCGTGTCCTGGGCAGTCTACGTGAGCGTAGTGACGTTTGTCAGTTTCGTATTCAACGTGAGCAGTGTTAATTGTGATTCCACGTGCTTTCTCTTCAGGCGCTTTATCGATTTCATCGTATTTCATAGCCTGAGCATGTCCCTTTGCAGCACAATACATTGTGATTGCAGCAGTAAGGGTTGTTTTACCGTGGTCTACGTGACCAATGGTACCAATGTTAACGTGAGGTTTATTTCTGTTAAAAGTTTCCTTAGCCATTTTTAAAAAATCTCCTTTTTTGTTTTACTTTGCTATTTTAGCATATATTATTTTTTTTTCAAAACGTTTTTAACAACATTTTTTAATTTCTTTTTGCTCTTTCGCCAACAATTTTATCAGCGATTGATTTTGGAACTTCTTGATATTTAAGTGGTTCCATAACGTAGTTGCCTCTGCCCTGAGTTTGAGAACGAAGGTCAGTTGCATATCCGAACATCTCTGCAAGCGGCACTTCTGCGCTTACAATTTGAATACCGAGGTTGGATTCTGTGCCTGTAAGCATTCCACGACGAGATGTGAGGTTGCCCATAACCGTTCCAAGATATTCATCTGGCACTTCAACCGACACTTTCATAATAGGTTCAAGTAAAACTGGGTCTGCCTTTTTAGCGCCATCTTGGAAAGCCATTGATCCAGCGATTTTAAACGCCATTTCAGAAGAGTCGACTTCGTGGAAAGATCCATCGATAACCGTAACTTTAAAGTCAACCGTTTCATAGCCAGCGATCACGCCGTTCATCCTTGCTTCGCTGATGCCGTTGTTGATTGACTGAATATATTCTTTTGGAATAGATCCACCAACTGTTTTATCAACAAATTCATAGCCAGCACCTCTTTCAAGAGGTTCCATTTCGATGATACAGTGTCCATATTGTCCTTTACCACCGCTCTGACGAATAAACTTGCCCTCCGCCTTAACAGGCTTTCTGATTGTTTCTCTGTAAGAAACTTGAGGATTACCAATGTTGGCTTCAACTTTAAATTCTCTTAAAAGTCTGTCAACTATGATGTCAAGGTGCAACTCGCCCATGCCGGCGATAAGTGTTTGCCCTGTTTCTTGGTTGGTTGAAACCCTGAAAGTTGGGTCTTCACGCATAAGTTTTGCAAGTGCAAGAGCCATTTTTTCTTGCATATCCTTGGTTTTAGGCTCGATTGCAAGTTGAATAACTGGCTCTGGGAAATCCATGCTTTCAAGTTGGATTGGATGTTTTTCATCGCAAAGTGTGTGCCCTGTGATTGTGTCTTTAAGCCCAACGATTGCGGCGATGTCGCCTGCGCCAACTTCGGTGATTTCTTGGCGGTTGTTTGCATGCATTCTAATAAGTCGTCCAACTCTTTCGGTTTTGCCTGTGATGGAGTTGTAAACATATGAACCTGCTTTCAAAAGCCCGCTATACACTCTAAAGAATGTAAGCCCGCCAACAAATGGGTCGGTCATAATTTTGAATGCAAGGCCTGCAAAAGGAGCGGTTTCGCTTGCCTCTCTGGTTTCTTCTGCGCCGGTGTCTGGGTTGATGCCTTTGATTGGTGGAATGTCAACTGGTGATGGAAGATATTCAACCATTGCATCCAAAAGCATCTGAACGCCTTTGTTTTTATATGATGAGCCGCAAAGAATTGGTGTGAATTTTCTTTCGATTGTGCCTTTTCTGATTGCTTTTTTAAGTTCATCGATAGAAATTTCTTCGCCTTCAAAATATCTTTCCAACAATGCGTCATCAGTTTCAACGATTTTTTCAACCATTTCGTCATGAAGTTTTTGAGCCTTGTCCTTATATTCGGCAGGAATATCAGTAACTTCAATCTCTTTGCCCATGTCGTCTTTATAGATTTCTGCTTTCATGGTTAAAAGGTCGATGATTCCGCTGAATGTGTCAGCCTCGCCAATGTTAAGTTGAATTGGAAGAGGATTTGTTTTTAATCTTTTTTCGATAGACTCAACGCAGCCCATAAAGTCTGCTGCATCTCTATCCATTTTGTTTACATAAACGATGATTGGAACTTTGTATTTAGTAGCTTGGCGCCATACGGTTTCAGTTTGAGGCTGAACCTTGTCACGCGCGCTTAAAACAAGCACCGAGCCGTCAAGAACTTTAAGAGATCTTTCAACTTCTACTGTAAAATCCACGTGTCCTGGTGTGTCGATGATGTTGATTTTGTGGCCTTTCCAGTTACAGGTTGTGCAGGCGGAAGTGATTGTGATTCCCCTTTCCTGCTCCTGAGCCATCCAGTCCATTGTTGCCTGACCATCGTGAACTTCACCGATTTTGTGGCTTTTGCCAGTGTAATACAAAATTCTTTCGGTGGTGGTTGTTTTACCAGCATCGATATGCGCCATAATTCCAACGTTTCTTGTCAATTTTAAATCTGTTGTAGGCATTTTTTTCTCCTATTTAAATTTTTTCGGGCGTTTGCCCTGTATTTTTTAAGCAGCAAGCATTGCGGCTTAAACTTTCCCACTCCGCCGACATAAATTTGGAGCAAATTTTCGTGAGGTAAAGGCTGTGCCTGTTCATGAAAATTTGCGAACCCCTATTCAGCGAAGCCGCGTCCCGGGGCAAGGCGAGCGAGGCGGAAGGGAGCACATGGGGGAAAACAATTTTTAGCGGTTAGCCGTCAGGCGTGCCCGCGTTCAAAAATTGGTTGTCTCCATGCAATTTTTTTACCATCTGTAATGTGCAAATGCTTTGTTAGCCTCAGCCATTCTGTGAAGTTCATCTCTTCTTTTAATTGAAGCGCCAGTAGAGTTGTATGCATCCATAAGCTCGCCAGCAAGTTTAGCATCCATGTTTCTTTCGCCTGTTCTCTTTCTTGCGAAATTAACAATCCATCTGATAGCCAAAGTTTGGCGTCTTTCTGGTCTGATTTCCATAGGAACTTGATAGTTTGCACCACCAACCCTTCTAGATTTAGTTTCAAGCATAGGCTTAACGTTTTCAAGAGCCTGATTAAACACATCAAGTGGCTCTAATCCCATCTTTTCCTTAATGATGTCGAAAGCACCATAAACAATTCTTTGAGCAAGGCCTTTTTTGCCGTCATACATAACTTGATTGATAAGTTTTGTAACAGTTTTGCTCTTGTAAATTGGATCAGGAAGGACAGGTTTTTTAACGGCACTATTTCTTCTTGCCATTTTTATTTCCTCCTATTACATATTTTTTAATTATTTGCTTTTTGGTTTTTTAGCGCCGTATTTAGAGCGTGATTGATTTCTCTTAGCAACGCCAGCGGCATCAAGAGTTCCCCTGATGATGTGATATCTCACACCAGGAAGATCCTTAACTCTGCCGCCCCTAACAAGAACAACGCTGTGCTCTTGAAGGTTGTGACCAATTCCAGGAATGTAGCATGTTCCTTCTTGTCCATTTGAAAACTTAACTCTGGCGATTTTACGAAGAGCCGAGTTAGGCTTTTTAGGGGTTGCGGTTCTAACAGAAAGGCAAACACCTCTTTTTTGTGGACACTCGTTAAGAAGTGGAGCTTTTGACTTTTTAGCAAAAGTTTTTCTTCCCTTGTTAACAAGCTGGTTAATCGTAGGCATGGTTTTTCCTCCTTATCTAGATTTGTCTAGGCTTTAAGCCATAATTTCTTTTTGATTAAACACGAACAACACAATCGCAACTTTTTTGCGACTTTGGCAAAATGTTTTGCCAAATCGGTGCAAGGGCTGGTTTGCCCCCACCTGTCGTTTGTTTATGCCTTAAAAAAGACAGTCCCCGACAACAAGACTAAATAAATATATCAATTTGCAATAAATTTGTCAAGAAAATAT
>CALWTN010000008.1 GCA_944384475.1 uncultured Clostridia bacterium | reverse complement strand
AGCGCAGTTTGGTAGCGCGCATGGTTCGGGACCATGAGGTCGTGGGTTCAAATCCCGCCACTCCGACCATAAAAAAGTTGTGTGTTTTGCTTATTTTTTGAGCAATCTTGAAAAACGATTGACAGCAAACCGTTTTAATAATAACTTTTGATAACATGTTTGTTTATAAGCTAAGAATTTTTATAAAACATAGATAAAAAGTTTTGGAAAATAATATAATTGTGTTATTATATTGAAAGTTTTGGAGGAGATATGATCAAACTCATCGTTGATTCAACCGCTTATTTACCAAAAGAATTTGTTGAAAAAAATGATATAACAGTCGTGCCGCTTAAAGTTTTATATATGGATAAAGAATTTGTTGAAGGTTTTCCGGGAACTTATGACGAGTTTTTTGCTTCCTTTACTCAAACTAAAATTTTTCCTAAAACTTCTCAGCCTTCTCCAGAAGATTTTATTAATGCTTACAATAAGATTATTGACGAGGGAAATGAGGCAATAGTTTTTACAATTTCAGCCACTCTTTCTGGAACTAACTCTGTTGCAAATTTGGCTAGGAGCGAATGTAAAGATCCAAATAAAATTTCTGTTGTGGATTCTATGTCAACAGGTCAAAACATTTGGGGCTATTGCATGGAGGTGCTTGACAAGGCCAAAGAAGGCATGAGTAGAGACACCATTCTTGAATATATCGCATCGCTTCAAGTCAACAGCCAGATATGCTTTGTTCCAGACAGTTTAGATTATCTCAAAAAGGGCGGAAGAATTGGAAAGGTCAGTGCAGTGCTTGGCTCTTTGTTGCAAATCAAGCCAATTTTAACTTTCAGGCAAGGCACTCTTCTTTGTGCGAAAAAGGTTTTTGGCGTGGCAAAAGTTATCTCTGAATTGATTTCTATGGTTCCAAAAAACGTGAAAAGGCTTTTTGCTATTCACATCGCCAACACAAAGCATTTTGAATCGTTGCATCAAAAAATGAAAGAGGTTTTTCCTGACACAAAAATATATGAAGGTGAACTTGGCCCAGTTGTTGCTTCGCATATTGGCCCAGCAATAGGTGTTTGTTATATATGCTGAAAACTGCTTTAATCACGGGCGCTACGGGCGACATAGGCAGAGAAATTGCCAAAACTCTTTCAAAAAAAGGTTTTGAGCTTTTGTTGTGCGGAAATAAAGGTGAGTTTGATGCGCAAATTAAAGGCGCTCAACTTCGTTTTGATGTTTCAGATGCCAAACAAGTTAAAAAAGCCTTTGAAAATATCGGCAAAATTGACTTGCTTGTTTGTTGCGCTGGAATTAGTGAAGAAGAAAAGCTTTTGATTGATACCTCTGATGAAGATATCAACAAATTGGTTGCAACAAACTTGTTAGGCACGATTTACACCATTAAATATGCGCTGCCGCATATAAATCGTGGCGGGGTTATTGTCAACATTTCTTCCTTTTTGGCTCGAAATGGTTGCAGTTGCGAAGCGGTTTATTCGGCAACAAAGGGTGCAATTGTTTCGCTGACGAAATCGCTTGCAAAAGAATGTGGCGCTTTTGGCATACGAGTAAATAGCATCAGCCCTGGTTACATAGACACCAAAATGAATTCAGAATTTTCGCAGGAAGAAAAAAATGCGCTAATCGACAAAACGCCAGTTGGCAGATTTGGCAAGCCAAGTGACGTGGCGGATGGGGTGGTGTTTTTGTATGAGAACACCTTTATAAACGGCGAAGATGTCACAATCAGCGGCGGGCTTGAAATTTAACGAGAGGAGATTGAAATGGCAATAGAAAAGGTTGTGGCCTTTTTTAAACAATATGGATTGGATAAGAAAATACAACAGTTTGATCAGTCTAGCGCAACTGTTGAGCTTGCTGCACAAGCATTGCATTGCCAGCCCTGCCGTATCGCAAAAACTCTTTCGTTTATAGTAAATGATAAACCTGTTTTGATTGTTGCGGCAGGAGATGCAAAAATTGACAATGCCAAGTTTAAAGCGCAGTTTAAAACAAAGCCTGTGATGATTGCGTTTGATCAGGTTGAGGAAAAGATAGGGCATGCTGTGGGCGGAGTTTGTCCATTTGCAGTCAACGAAGGTGTGAGGGTTTACTTAGACGTATCTTTAAAACGCTTTGAAACTGTTTTTCCAGCTTGTGGAAGCAGCAACAGTGCTATTGAATTGACTGTTGATCAACTGCAAAAATACTCGCATTACGTCGCTTGGATTGACGTTTGCAAAAATTGGAATTGATTTGAATTAACCTTAAAAAACGATAAGACAACCAAACCTCTTTTTCGACAAAAGAGGTTGTTTTTTTTATGTTTACTTACTTTAAAATCTTAGCGTAAAGGAGGAAAACGTGAAACTGAAATCAAGGATTTATAACGGCACTTTATACGTGCTTCTATGTGGCGAGCTTGATGAGCATAGCGCAAGTTATGTTCGTGAAGAGATGGACAAGGCGTTTGGTAGCGGAATATTTAAACAAATTATTATCGATTTGTCGGAACTTGAATTTATGGATTCCACAGGCATTGGAGTGCTGATAGGACGATATAAAAAAATGAAAGATCGAAGCATTCCCATTTACATTTGCAATCCGTCTTCGCATGCTGAAAAGATTTTTAAAATGACAGGGCTTTATGAACTTATGCCCAAAATTGTTTAAGGAGAGGCTATGAAAACAAATAATTTTATGGAAGTTAAATTTAAAGCTGAGTCTGTTAATGAAAGCTTTGCTCGAATTTGCGTGGCAAGTTTTTGTTTGCCGCTCAATCCAACGCTTGACGAAATCAATGATATAAAAACGGCTGTGTCCGAGGCGGTTACCAACTGCGTTGTGCACGCATATCCAAAAGGCGAGGGTGACGTGGTTGTCAGGGTTGAGTTGGACGCAAACGAAGTTGTGATAAGCGTCAGCGACAAGGGAATTGGAATTAAGGATTTTAAAAAGGCTCGTGAGCCATTTTACACAACCAAAGCTGATGAGGAGCGCAGTGGGATGGGCTTTGCGGTTATGGAAAGCTTTATGGACAAAGTCGAACTGCAAAAAAACGGCGACAAAGGGCTTGTGGTTGTGCTTAGAAAAAGGTTGAAACGCAGCGCATTAACAAAACAATCATGCTAGACTCTGAAAAAGTCAGACAACTGGTTGAACAGGCTCAAAAGGGCGATGAACAGGCAAAAAATGCGCTGATTGCCGAAAATTCTCCTTTAATAAAAAGCATAATCAAGCGCTTTCAAGGTAAAGGGCTGGAGTATGACGACCTATATCAGTTGGGCTGTTTGGGATTTGTTAAGGCTATAAAAAACTTTAATCCCGATTTTAATGTAAAATTTTCTACCTATGTCGTTCCAATGGTTATTGGTGAAATAAAAAGATTTATGCGTGATGATGGAGCAATTAAAGTTTCACGTGCGATCAAATCATTAAATTTGAAAATCAACAAGTTTGTGGATTGCTATTTTAATGAAAATAAAATAAAACCGACTATTGAACAAATCGCAAAGCATTTTAACGTGGAAGAAGGCGATGTCGTGCTGGCGATGGATTCTTCACGCATGCCGATTTCATTGTATGCGCCGTTTGACGAGGGCGAAGACGACAGCTTGCTTGTCATTGATCGTGTGGATGTTGAGGAAGGAAGCGAAGCGCTGCTTGATAAACTTACAGTCAGAGAGCTTATTCGTGACATGCCAAAACGTGATAAAACAATAATTTTGATGAGGTATTTTTACGACAAAACACAAAGTGAGATTGCGCAGATGTTGCATATCTCACAAGTTCAAGTATCAAGGCTGGAAAATAAGATTTTAGATAATTTAAAGAAAAAATTGTCCTAACGGACAATTTTATTTTAACCTTTAATCAGTTTTTCAATCTTTTTGTTTATGTCAAGAGTAATGCAATTTACAGTTTGAGTGTGCCCCTTGACCTTATCTTCGCCTTCCTCATCGTTGGTTTGTTCGGCTTCCTGCGTGGAGACGGTTTTTATTTTTAATTGCTCGTCTTCTTGCTTAGTTTCTGCTGGAATAGGAGGGCGCTTTGGATGAATTCTTTGAGGCTGAGCGTTTTCGCTTTCAAATTTTATTTTTTGAGTTGTAGAGCTTTCGGAATGCTGTTTTTCTTGTTCTTGATTTTCATTTTTCGTAGAGTTGTCTTCAAATTTAACCTCTTCTTCGTTTTGTTGATCAGGTTGGTTTTCGCTTTCTACTTGCACAGAATTAATTCCATTAGAGCCGCCAAAATGTCTGCCTGCAAAAGGTGCTTGATTGGTGTTGCGATAGGTGTCTATATTGGTAATTCCTGGGCCATAGGTGTCTGTGTTGCGATTTGGGTTAAATTTGTTAAAGCCGTTTGGATATGCGTTTGGATAAGCGCCGTTGTATCCATAGTTATATGGCATGTTGTAGCCGTTATATCCATTTGGATAGGCAGGTATATTTGTGAAGTTGACATTTGAAAGATTGTTTTGCGGTTGCTGCAACGATGGTTGATGCTCTTCATCATTTGTCGGCTCAGGGGCTTGATAATCGTATGTTTGATAGTCCTGCACATTTTGTTCATCGTTTTCTAGATTGCCCAATATGTTCTCTATGTTTTCAAGGGCGTGATAAATGTTTTTAAGATAACACTCTCTGGCGTTTAAGCAGCATGTAAGTTTGGTTATTTTTGCATCGACAGTAGTTTTGTCTGGCTGAGAGTTTATTTTTGAGATGTTTTTTAAAATGCTGTTAAATTCGCTTCTAGTTTTGTGCAGATTGTTGTTGTTTTTTTGCATGCTGTCAGTCAGTTCAATTATAGCGTTGGTGTTGGAGTTTCCAAGTTTAACACCATCGACAATTTGCTTTTTAATTGTTTTAACCTTTTTTAAAATGTCGGTTTTTAAAGTTTTAATTTGCTCATTGGTTGCGCTTAAATCTTGATACGCATCTGAAAATTTAGAAAACAGCGAAGAGTTGTTGGAATATTTGCTTATCAAATTTGTTTTGACTTGATTTTCATTACCGTTTGCTAGCGCTGCAACAGTGTTGGTTACACGGTTGAGTTGGTGTGAGAGTTTGTCGATTGCAGCAGTTTCGTTTGCGTTTTGATTGCAGCCGGTAAGTGCAAGTATAGACGCCAATGACAGACCTATTATAAATAATGACTTTTTCATTTTTGCCTCCTATGTTGTTTTTAGTTTGTCCAATAATTTTTATGATTATTCTTTAAATTTTTGCGAAAACTAAACCAAAGCGTAGGTGAGTATGAAAAATCAAAATGTTAATCAAAAGTATAACGAATATGTTGAAGCACGTTTGCCAAAAACCAAAGCATGGCCATCGCTTTTCAACTCCTTTTGGGTTGGAGGTGTGATTTGCCTGCTTGGGCAAGGGATAAATGATTTGCTGCTATATTTATTTCCTTACATGGCTATGCAATCCGCATGGGCTTGGACGCTGATTATTTTAATTTTTTTGGCGTCTCTTTTAACAGCGCTAGGAGTTTATGACAAGATTGGAAAATTCGCCGGAGGAGGCAGCATAGTGCCGATTACGGGATTTTCAAATTCCATCTCTTCGCCGGCTATTGAGTTTAAGCACGAAGGAGTGATATATGGCACATGCGTAAAAATGTTTACTATTGCAGGCCCTGTTATAGTCGTAGGGGTGGTTGCAAGCGTGGCAGTTGGGATTATTTATTACATAATAGGATTGTTTTAAAATGCAGACGATTGAATTTAAAAGAAGACCAAAAATTATAGGAAGCTATTCCATTGTTGGGCCAAAAGAGGGACAGGGGCCTTTTGGAAGCTTTTTTGATTATGTGATGAAAAATGATTTGTTTGGCGAGAAGACTTATGAACTTGCAGAGCGCAAAATGTTTGAACAGGCGGTTATGGGCGCGCTTCAAAGTGCGGGCTTGCAGCCTAATGACGTAGATTTAATGCTTGCAGGAGACCTGCTAAACCAAATAATCTCATCATCTTTTACCGCACGTGCGTTTAATATGCCATATCTAGGTTTGTTTGGTGCGTGTTCAACCATGGCTGAAAGTCTTGCAACGGGCGCAACACTCGTTGACAGTGGGCATTTTGGAAATGTTATATGCTTGACGGGCTCTCATTTTTCTACGGCAGAAAGACAATTCCGATTTCCGTTGGAACTAGGCAATCAGCGTGTTCCAACCTCGCAGTGGACTGCAACCGCTGCTGGCGCTACTATATTATCTTTGGAGGGGAAAGGCCCTCAGGTTGTGATGGCTACATTTGGCAGAGTGATAGATTACGGCGTTGTGGATGTCAACAATATGGGCGCAGCAATGGCGCCTTCGGCTGCGGATACACTGCTTACGCATTTTAAGGATACGGGCAGAAAGCCTTCCTATTATGATTTAATCGTCACAGGTGATTTAGGAAAGCTTGGAGCAGAAATTTTGTTGGATTTGTTGGAAGATAAGGGTATAAAATTAGGGCTTAATTACAGCGACTGCGGACATTGTTATTACACCAGAGGGCAGGACACCATGTGTGGAGGAAGTGGCTGTGGAGTGAGTGCGTCCGTGCTAAATTCTTACATTATTAAAAAAATGAAAAAAGGCGAATATAAAAAAGTGCTTTTTGTTCCAACGGGTGCGTTGATGTCTACGACAGCATCTCAGCAAGGCGAGTCAATCCCAGGTGTCAGTCATGCCATTGTGCTTGAAATGGGAGGTGTATAATGCAATATTTGTGGGTGTTTTTGATTGGCGGATTGATTTGCATGCTTGGTGAAGTGTTGATCATCACCACTAAAATAACGTCAGCAAGAATTTTGGTGGCTTTTGTGTTGGTGGGGGTTTTGTTGCAAGCGCTCAATCTTTTTGAGCCAATTTCACGGTTTGCTGGTGCAGGCATCAATGTGCCTATTATAGGCTTTGGGGCTTCTCTTGCAAAAGGTGCAATGGGCGCTGTTAAAGCAAGCGGGCTTTTGGGTGCGTTTACCGGAGGTTTGCAAGCCACAGCAGGCGGAATTGCCGCAGCAATAACTTTTGCCTTCTTATTTTCACTTATTTGCAAATCAAAAACAAAATAACGTATGTATTATGTCATAATACATACTATATTTTGTAGTCAACTATCAAAATCTTTGCTCATATATAATTATTATGAAAAAAGCGAAGAACAAAAGACTAAGCCTAAAAGTCAAGGCTTACATTTGTCTTGGCTGTGTTTTTATTTTTATTTTAACTGTGTTTTTATATTTTAATTTTATCGTTGGCCCGCTTGTGGTTGAAATTTCACGAGCGCAGGTGGATTCAATCGCCACCACGGCTGTTAGTGATGCGATTTATGATGTCATTCAAGAAGAAGGTTACTCATATCAAGATTTTATTGACGTGCAATATGCTTCGGACAACACTGTTTCATCGATAACCGCAGATGCGATTGAGCTTAACAATTTCGCCAGAGAACTTTCGACTTTGATTCAAATTTATTTGGACACCGTGGTGGAGCATAGCATAGGTGTTCCGCTTGGCACTTTTACAGGAATAACCGCTCTATCAGGCGTGGGGCCAAAGATCAATGTGAATATTGTGCCGATTGGATCGGTGATAACTTCGTTTACCTCTTCTTTTGAAAGCGCTGGCATCAACCAAACCAAACATTCACTTTATATTGATGCCAACATTACAATCAGCGTAATATTGCCGCTGACAACCAAACATGTGGATTTTATTACGCAGGTGCTTATCTGTGAAAATATTATAGTAGGCAAAGTTCCACAGTTTTACTTTTCTTCGGGCAATAGCATATTTGGCAATTAACACAATTCTTCAAAATCCTTTGGCAGTGGTGCGGAAACGATAATTTTTGGTGCTGAAAAAGGAGGCGACAATTCTACTTTTGCACAGTGGAGCATGGTGCGAGGTGCATCATCTTGAAAACCATATAATTTATCGCCTAAAAGAGGATGCTCTATGCTTGAAAGATGCACTCGTATTTGATGAGTTCTGCCTTGCGACAGTTTTAACTCTATCAATGAAACGCCTTCTTTTTCTTGCAGAACTTTAACCTTTGTTGTGGCTGGTTTACCGTCAGCCGAGATTACACGTTTTTGCTTATTGATATTGTTTTCAACGATGGTTGAGATTGGTTTTTCTATTTGAAAACTTTTTTGATTAAAATTTCCGTGGCATAGTGCGATATACGTTTTTTGAAAAGTGGTTAGCGAAGCGGCTAGCGGGTTTTTTGCCACAATCAAAACGCCAGACGTATCCTTGTCCAGCCTTCCAAGCACTCTATAAACAAAAGGTTCGGCGTATTTTTGCATGTAGCGGGCAACTGCGTTTGCGATGTTGTTTTGATAATGTCGTTTTGATGGGATGCTTGGCAATCCTGCTGGCTTGTTGATGATGAGAAAATCTTCGTCCTCATATAAAATGTCAAGAGGCAAATTACTGGATTTGATTTGTGAAGAGGTTTGCTCTATGAAATATATTTCTAATTTTTGACCTGCATTAATTTTACTGCGTGTGGTGGCTGCTGCGCCGTCAATTTTGAGGCTTTGCGAACTTTTTCTCAGCAAAGAGATTATGGCTTCGGAAAAACCCATGTCTTTTAAATAATAATATAAGTTAACGTAATCTTTGCTTGGGGATAAAGTTAAATGTTTCATAAAAAAAGTATAGCATATTATTTGACAAAATTTTATGATCGTGCTAAAATTTTTTCAGTTTTAAAAGGCGATGACAAAAGACATGGTCAGCAAAGCAACTTTGCAGAGAGGTTTGGGTTGGTGAAACAAACCAAGTTGTGGCTGATGAATTCACTTTTCGAGCTGCTGCGTTGAAGGCAAGTAGGCGTGGTCGGTTGCAACCGTAATATTGCAAACAAGGGCGCATTGTGCGCTGAAATTAGGTGGTAACGCGAAGTGGAACTCTCGCCCTAAAATTAGGGGGAGAGTTTTTTAAAAGGAGTTAAAATGCAAGAAAAATTAAAAATGCTCAGTGAGCAAGCCAAAGCAGAACTAAAAGAGGTTAAAGACGTTGCGTCTTTAAATAATTTTAAAGTCAAGTATCTTGGCAAGCAAGGTTTGCTTACCGAAATTTTGCGAGGAATGAGAGATTTGCCAGCTGAGCAAAGGCCTGTGATAGGGGCGCTGGTAAATCAAGTTAGGCAAGATATCGAAAATCAAACTGCGCAAAAGCAGGCAGAATTTGACAAGATGGAGTTAGAAAAAGAACTGGCAAAGAATTTTATTGACATAACAGAGCCAGCGAAAGGTCATGAAAAAGGTGCACTGCATCCATTGTCAAAAGTTTTTGATTTGTTGATTGATTCTTGCGTTGCAATGGGCTTTAAAGTTGTTGAAGGCCCAGAAGTTGAGCTTGACTACTTTAACTTCGAGGCGCTGAATATACCAAAAAATCATCCATCAAGAGATATGCAGGACACTTTCTTTGTCACGGATAACATTTTGCTTAGGTCTCAAACTTCTTCTGTGCAGGCAAGAGCTATGCAAACTCTTAAACCGCCTTTTAAGATTATTTCACCTGGAAGAGTTTATAGAAACGATAGCGATGCCACACATTCGCCAGTGTTCCATCAAATGGAAGGGTTGGTGATTGACGAAAACATTTCTATGGCAGATTTAAAATCTATGCTGACGGTTTTAATGAGAAGAACTTTTGGAGAACAAACACAAATAAGGTTTAGGCCATCATTTTTCCCATTCACTGAACCAAGCGTTGAAGTTGATGTCACATGTCCTTCTTGCCACGGAGAGGGTTGCAGGTTGTGCAAAGGCACTGGCTTTATGGAGTTGCTTGGGGCGGGAATTGTGAATCCAAAAGTGCTTGAAGAAAACGGCATCGACAGCAAAAAGTATCGTGGTTTTGCTTTTGGTTTTGGTGTTGACAGGGTTGCCATGGTGAAGAATAGCATTTCGGATATAAGATCCATGTTTAAAAATGACATAAGATTTTTAAAGCAAATGAAATAAAAGGTATTATGTTATGAAACAATAACAGAATAGCCCGTAAATAAAGAAAAATCAATAATAGTATTATGTTATAAAAATATAACAAAACGGTCAAAAAGGAGAAGCGATGAAAGTAACATACAAATGGTTGAAAGATTTTGTTGATATAGAAGATTCTGCTGAACAGCTTGCTGAAAAACTGACAAATGCAGGGCTTGAGGTGGAAGAGCTTATCTTTCAAAACAAGCATTTGCATCATGTGAAAGTGGGCAAAATTATAAAAATTCAAAAGCATCCTGATGCGGATAAACTTCAAGTTTGTCAGGTAAGTTTAGGCAACGAGGGCAACGTTCAAATTATTACAGCGGCAACAAATATCTTTGAGGGCGCTGTTGTGCCTGTTTCTTTGCCAGGGGCTGATCTTGTCAATGGAGTCAAAATTCAAAAATCGAAGCTTCGTGGTGTGGAAAGTGAAGGTATGTTCTGCTCAGGCGAAGAACTTGGCATTGATGACAGCTACATTGATGGTGCGTCAGTCAACGGAATTTTGATTTTGCCAAATGATTTTGTTTTAGGGCAAAATATAGACGAGGCTTTGGGGCTTGATGACGTGATTTTTGACGTAAATATAACGCCAAATCGTCCTGATTGCATGAGCGTGATTGGCATCGCAAGAGAAGTTTGCGCAATTTATGGCAAACCTTTTAAAAAGCCTGATTTTAAGTATATCACTATTGCAGAGAGAGCTTGCGACAAAATTAGTGTGGAAAGAAAGAGCGGGTCATGTTCAAGATATATGGCTGCGGTTATTAAAAATGTTAAAATTCAAAAATCGCCTGATTGGATGAGGCGAAGACTGTTTGCGGTGGGCATTAAGAGCATAAACAACATTGTCGATGCAACCAACTATGTTTTGATTGAAATGGGACAACCGTTGCACGCTTTTGATAAGTCTAAAATCGAGGGCAATACTATTATCGTGCGTGATGCTTTTGAGGGCGAAAAAATCAGTGTGCTTAATCATAACACTTATTCGTTGTCCAAATCAGACCTTGTGATCGCTGATAAAAACAAAGCTTTGGTGATTGCAGGTGTGATTGGAGGGACTGACTCTTGCATAAATGACAACACCACATCAGTAGTAATTGAATCGGCGGTGTTTGATTTAAAATCTGTAAGGCTTACGAGCAAAAAAATAGGCGTGCGAACCGATTCTTCTGCAAGATATGAAAAAGGTGTGTATTTTGGAAGCGCCGAGCAGGGAATCAAACGTATGCTCAGCCTTGTTTGTCAGTTAGGTATGGGCGATATTTTGTCGGGAATTGTTGACAAGTTTGACGAAAATCCTATGCAAAGAAAAATTTCTTGCACGTGCAAAGAAATTGACGAGATTTTGGGTGTTGAAATTCCACAAGAGGATATTAAGCGCATATTAAATGGGCTTGGTGTGGAATGTCAAATAGACAACGGAATAATCAATGCAAAAGTTCCGCCTTATCGTGAAGATTTGGAAAATGGATATGATTTGTCAGAAGAAATTATACGCATTTACGGATACGATGTTTACGATAATGTTAAAACTAGGTTATTTGAAAAATCCACCGTCACAGAGGGTGGGCTTGACGATAAAACTGCGCTGGAACGCAAATTGAAAAACGCTCTTGTTTACAACGGCTTTTTTGAAGCGCTGAATTATTCGCTTTGTCCGCCAGATATTTGCGAAAAATTAAACATTCAAGACAACAGAAGATTTATGGTTAAAATCGCAAACCCAATAGGCGAAGAAATTTCTTGTTTGAGAACGTGTATGGCGCATTCGCTGTTGAGCAATGTGGCATATAATTTCAGCGTTGGCAACAAGCTTGTTGACCTTTTTGATGCAGGCAGAACTTATGCTCCGAATAGTTTGCCTTTGACGGATTTGCCGGCTGAGAGCAACTGGATTAGTTTGATTTCAACAACCAAGGATTTTGCTGAGTTTAAAGCGTGTGTTTTGGCAGCGGTTGAAGAGAGCGGGTTGAAATATCATTTGGTTAGGTCTGCTCAGCCATTTTTGCATCCCGGTGTTTCGGCTGATATAGTGGATGAAAACGGAAAAGTTTATGCAAGTTTTGGACAAATTCATCCTGTTGTTGCAAAGAACTATGGCGTGCCAAAGTCTTGCATGTATGGACAGATCAATTTAGATGAACTTCTTCCTTTTAAAGACAAGACATTTGTGGTTAAGCCAGTTTCAAAATTCCCGATTGTGGAAAGAGATTTGGCAGTTGTGGTCAAAGAAGAAATTTCTAATGCGGACTTGATGGCTGCGATTAAATCTGCTTGCGGAAAGATTTTCTATGATGTGAATTTGTTTGATATATATCGAAGTCAAGCGCTTGGCGAAGGCTACAAAAGCATGGCGTATAACATCAAACTTTCGGATGATAAAACCTTGACTGATGAAGAGGTTACTGATGTTATGGCAAAGGTTTTAAAAGCGTTGAAATTTAGATACGGAGCTACACTGAGATGATTTATCTTGATAATGCGGCAACAACTCCTCTTTGCAAGCAGGCTTTGCAAGAATATGAAAAATTTTCATGTGAAAACTTTTTCAACCCCTCCGCAACATATATTCAAGCCGTAAAAGTTGCAATGCTTTTGGATGAAGCAAGGGCGAGGCTTAAAAAGTGTTTGGGCGCAAAAAAGGGAGACATAATCTTCACTAGTGGCGCAACAGAAAGCAATAATTTGGCTGTTCGTGGCGGAGCAAGAGAGGGAAAGTGGCAATATGTTTTTTCAAGCGGAGAGCATGCTTCGGTCAATAATCTTGCTCATGCTTTGCAAAAAGAAGGCAAAGAGGTTGTTTTTGTTCCTCTTCAAAAGAGCGGCGAAATAGACTATGATTTCTTGCAAAAGGTTTTGACAGTTAAAACTCGCATTGTCAGCATCATGTTTGTAAACAACGTCACAGGCGTGATAAATGATATAAGCCGCATTTCAAAGTTGGTTAGACGATATGCGCCGTCAGCATTGCTGCATGTGGACGGTGTGCAGGCGTTTAAAAAACTTAAATTTAATTTGGATGAACTTGACGTAGATTTGTTTTCAATTAGCGGGCACAAGTTTCATGCGCCAAAAGGAGTTGGTGCGCTTTATGTTAAAAATAAGGCGGTGCTTAAAAATCTGGTTTTTGGTGGCGGTCAAGAATATGGGATAAGGTCTGGAACTGAAAATGTCCCAGCGATTATGGCTATGGTTGCAGCCGCAGAGGCAATTGACGAAGAAAAAAATTTTGAGCATGTTCAAAAACTTAAAAACCTGTTTTTAAGTCAATTTGATGATTGTGCGGGCGTTAAAATTGTTGGCGAAAACGCCAGCCCGTATATCACTATGCTGTTGTTTGATGGTGTTAACGGCGAAACTCTTACCAGAGCGCTTGAAGATTATGTGATTGTTGGGCGTGGAAGCGCTTGTTCTGCAAAAAAGGCGGGCAATCATGTTTTGGAGGCGATGGGTTTTACGCTTAACCAAATTAAAGGTGCGATAAGAGTTAGTTTTGATGCCTCGCTAACTGAAAAAGACGTTTTACAGGCTGCAAGCATAATTAAAGACACCTATCAAAATTTATTGGAGAAATTAAAGTGAAAAGTATTTTGTTACGCATGGGAGAGTTGTTTTTAAAAGGTGAAAATCGCTGCATTTTTGAAAACATTCTTATCACCAACATACGAAAGAAGCTTGAAGGATTAAATTACACCCTCGAAAGAACACGGGGGCGTGTTTTAATAAGCAATTATGATAATCGCAGTGAGATTATTGAAAGGCTTAGAAATGTGTTTGGCTTGGTTTCTTTAAGTGAAGCGGAAGAGATGGATGCCGAGGTTGAAACAATCCGCTCTTACTTTAAAAAGATGAAGGTGGACGGAACTTTCAAAGTCGAGGTTAACAGGGCGGACAAAAGATTTCCAATCTCATCGATGGAATTTGCCGCCATGCTTGGTGGAGATGTGCTAGATGCAAATCCAAACGCAAGCGTGGAGCTCTATCATCCGCAAACACTGATCAGGGTGGATATAAGAAGCAATAAAAAGGCATATGTGTTCGACAAGTCGTTGCCTTGCCAAGGCGGGCTGCCGCTTGGCTCATCTGGCAAAGCGCTTTTGCTTTTATCGGGTGGAATTGACAGCCCTGTTGCGGGATATATGATGGCAAAGCGTGGGCTAAAATTGCAGGCGCTTCATTTTTACAGTTATCCTTACACCTCGCAGCAGGCAAAACAAAAAGTTATATCACTCGCCAAAATATTATGCGACTACGTGGATGAGATAAAATTGCACTGCGTGTCATTTACAAAGGTTCAGGAAGAAATACATGCCAACTGCGCTGCGGAATATATGGTTACATTGATGCGCAGAATTATGATGCGCATCGCCGAGATAATTTCAAAGCGTGAAAATCTTGGCGCAATCGTAACAGGTGAAAGTTTGGGGCAAGTGGCAAGTCAGACAATGCAGGGCATGACTGTCACAGAAGATGCGCTTGAGAGTTTGCCTCTTTTCAGACCTTGCATTGGAATGGATAAGGAAGACATCGTAAAAATTTCAAAGGAGATTGGCGCATTTGAAACTTCTATCTTGCCGTATGAAGATTGTTGCACAGTGTTCTTGCCAAAGAACCCAGTCATAAAACCAAAGCTTGAAAAGGTTAAACAAGAAGAGCAAAACTTAAATTTACAAAAACTGATAGACGATGCGTTGGCTGGGGAGGAGATTATTTATATAAAGCGTGGCGAATAAAATTTTGTGTTTTTTAAAAGAGATCGTGTGATCTCTTTTTTTTGGCACTCAATATTGCTTGTGCGCAAAATAGGGGTTAAGATTGTATAATGGCGTTATGCATATTGATTTATATTTATAAAAACGAAATTTATAATTTTGCATAAACTTAAATTGTTATAAAAATTCATTGAATAATTATGCAAAAATCGCTTGCATAATTATAAATTATGATGTATAATAATCAAAACTTGGCTTATAAATATAAATTTATAATTATTCAAAATCGCTATATCCCTTTAAAATAAAGGAGAATAGGCTTTGGAGGAAGACAATGGCAAGAAGCGCTAGACAATCAAAAATCTTGGAACTTATCTCTACAAAAGAGATTGAAACGCAGGATGAATTGGCAAGAGAACTTAAAAACGCCAATTTTGATATTACGCAAGCAACAATTTCAAGAGACATCAAAGAACTTGGTTTAACCAAAATTTTGTCTACATCTGGCAAATATAAGTATGCCATTGTTGGATCTGACGAGCAGCAAATTTCAAACAAATATATTTCTATTTTTAGAGAATCGGTTATTTCGGTTAAGTCAGCTTTAAATCTTGTTGTGATTAAAACGCTTAAAGGCATGGGCGCAGGCGTTTGCAGTTTTATTGACAAATTAAATCTTTCTGAGCTTGTGGGTGCAGTAAACGGCGATGACACTGTTATGTTGATTTTTCCATCCGCATCCTATTCTTCAGACGCTGTTGTGGCGCTTAACGACATGTTGGGATAAAAGGTGGTTTAAATGCTTAGAAGTTTAACCATAAAAAATCTTGCTTTGTTTAAGTCGCAAGAGATTGAATTTGACAGAGGATTAAACATTATTTTAGGTGAAACAGGAGCAGGGAAAAGTTTGATTTTCGATGCTTTGTTTTTTGTTTTGTCAATCAAAACTGACAAACTGCTTTTGCGCACTGGCGAAGAGAGCATGAGAGTTGATGCAGTTTTTGAGCCTATCTCTGAAAACGTGCGACAAATTTTGAAAGAAAATGATCTTGATGACGAAGAATTGGTTTTGTCACGTGTGCTTCATGCTGACGGAAGAACGTCAAGCAAGGTTAATGGTTCGCCGTGTGCACAAAGCGTGATAAAAAAACTGGCGAGTGAACTTGTGGACAGTTTTATGCAGCATGAAAGCATGGAAATTTTAAAAAGCAAAAATCACTTGCAATATCTAGACAGATTTTGTGACTTTGGGTCTTTGAAAGAGCAGCTTGCTGATTTATTGTCACAACTTAAAGATACGCAAAATCGCATTAATTCTCTTGGTGGGGATGAGGCCGAACGAGAAAGAAAAAGGGATTTTTTAAACTATCAAATCAAAGAAATTGAAAACGCAAATTTAAAGATTGGCGAAGATGAACAGTTGCAAGAAAAAATCAAAATGTTGGAAAGCGCAGAAAGAATCGGCGAAAATTTAAGTGAAGTTTTAAGGCTGCTTGAAGGTGCTGGTGGGGCGCTTGGTAACATGTCTGCCAGTGAGAGATTGCTTGGAAAATTGAGCGATTTGTCAGATTTCGAAACTTTGATTGAAAGAATGGAAAGCGCAAGAATTGAAGTGGATGACATCGCCTCAGAGGTTAAAGGTAAACTGTTTGAAGCCCAAAGCGATCCTATTGAACTTGAAAGATTGAATGACAGGAAAGATAAAATAAAATTTTTAAAGCGCAAATATGGCGATTCGATTGAAAAAGTTTTGCAAGCAAAAGAAGAGTTTATCACTCAACTTGATGCGCTTATAGATGCAGAGGATTTGCTGCAAAAACTGCAAAAAAAGAAGCAAGAATTACAAAGCCAAATTGATGATGTTTGCAAAAAAATCACTCAAATCCGTGAACTTGGCGCAGTCAAAGTTAAAAAGGGATTGGAAAGCGAATTAAACGATCTCGGTATGAAGGGCGTCAGATTTGAAGTTAAGTTTGACAAAAAGCCTGTAAGTCAAGATGGTTGCGATGATGTGAGTTTCATCTTTTCAGCAAACAAAGGTCAGCAATTAAAAGATCTTTCAAAAACTGCCTCTGGTGGCGAAAGCAGTCGAATCATGCTGGCTATGAAAAATATCTTTGCTTCTAAGTCGGATGAGCGAACGCTGCTTTTTGATGAGATCGATTCTGGGATAAGCGGCGAGGTTGGAAATATGATGGCGGCAAAACTTGCAAGCATATCACGAAGAGATCAAGTGATCGCCATCACACATCTTCCACAAGTGGCAAGCGCTGGCGATGAATTTGTTAAAGTGCAAAAATACACTGACGAAAATGCTACATACAGCAGCGCAAGCAAAGTGAAAGGTGAAAAAATTATTGAAGAAATTGCGCATATCATTGGTGGCAATAACGTCACTGAGGTTATGCTTGAAAATGCAAAACAACTTTTTGAAAGAGGCAGACAAAAACAAGAATAAAATTTGCTTTGCGACAAAAACTATCTTAGAGATAGTTTTTTTTATGGAGGCAAAATGAAAAGCAAAAGACTGTGGCTTTTTGGGGTGTGCTTGACGCTGGTTGCGCTTTTTGTTTGCAATGTTGGATTTAAAGAAATTTACTCTTTGCCAGATGGCTTTATGGCAAGCATGGAAGAGATTGAATCGGCAAATGATAACAAAACTTTTGGATCGTTTGTTTCGGCTTCAATGCAGCGTTCAGTTCAATCGGCTTCTACTGACAAACCGAGTGAGGGAACAGTTGTTTTTAAACTTTTTGGATTAATTCCGATAAGAAAAATCAACGTCATTTGCTCAGGCGAAAATGAGGTTTATGTTGGTGGCGTGCCGATTGGAATAAGCATTTCTTCTTCTGGTGCTATTGTGATCAATGAAAAAATGGTGGAGACGCAGCAAGGTTACAGACAAACTCAAAAAAGCGAACAACTTAAAGAAGGCGACTTGTTGACGGCGGTAAATGGCGTGGAGATAACATCGCTCGAACAACTCAGCGAACTTGTCGAGCAAAGCGATGAACAAGATTTTGATATAACTTTTAAACGTAAGGATAAATGCTATACTGCCACTGTTAAAGGCGAGATAGATAAAAACACGGGCAAATACAAACTTGGGCTTTGGGTTCGAGACGATGTGTCAGGGATTGGGACGCTTACGTATGTGAATAAGCAGACGGGTGGCTACGCAGCACTTGGCCATGCGATTACTGACAATGAAAACAGCGTGCAAGCAGTTGGCGGCTCGGTTTATAACTGTAAACTTTTGGGCATTGAAAAAGGAGAGAAAAACAATCCTGGGCAGCTGAGGTGTATGTTTTTGCAAACTGATCCAGTGAAAGGCGACATACAAAAAAACACAAAATATGGAGTATACGGCAAACTTGAAGACTATGAAGGCTTAGTAGACACAAACTTAACAACAAAACTTGGTGGCAGGCTGTCAGTTAAGCCGGGCAAAGCATACATTGTTTCAAGCGTAAGTGGGCTTAGAGAAGAGTATGAGATAGAGATTATAAAAGCCAACTATCAAGCCAAAGCCAACGATAAAAGTTTGGTGTTTAGGGTTAAGGACAAAAGGCTTATTGATTTAACGGGAGGAATAGTGCAGGGAATGAGCGGCAGCCCGATTATCCAAAATGGCAAACTTGTTGGCGCTGTAACTCATGTTTTTATGTCAGATCCAACCAAAGGCTACGGCGTTTACAGCGATTGGATGGCTATGAATGAAATTTAAACTGAGATTTATCTCAGTTTTTATTTAAACAAAAAAAGAGCAAAACAACATGCTCTTTTTCTGTTAATGTGAAGCAATTCTCCTTCACGATTTTAATATGTGCAGAACGCAAAAACTTATTCAATTTATTTTCACTTTGTTTGCAATATCTTTTCGCATATCTTCACTGATTGCGGCGTAGTGTTTTTTGGTGGTGTTGACATCTTTATGACCCAGCACATCAGCCACGATGTAAATATCCTTTGTTTCACGATAAAGGTTTGTGCCAAAGGTGCTTCTGAGTTTGTGAGGGGAGATTTTTTTAAGCGGCGTGGCTTCATGAGCAAATTTTTTAACAAGATTTTCAACCGCACGTGTGCTTATTCTCTTCTTTTGCAGGCTTACAAACATGGCATGCTCAGTATCTTCCAAACCAAGAGTTTTTCTTTTTTTAAGCCAAGTTTTAAGCGCTTCCGCCACTTCTTCTGAAAAATATAATACAGTTTGATTGCCGCCTTTTCGGGTGACTTTAAAGGCGTTTTGCGAGAAGTCAAAATCTTCCACATTCAACCCAACGCATTCGGAAATACGAATGCCCGTGCCTAGAAACAGGGTGACAAGCGCATTGTCACGCTCCTTGGTGTTTTGGTTGTAGGCTTTTTGCCTTTGCGAAAAAGTGTTGTGGCTTGCCACGGCATCCAACATCCTTGAAACTTCATCCGCCTCAAGCCTGATGATCTCTTTGTTATGCAATTTTGGCGTTTGCACTTTGCTTGCAACATTGGCGGAGATAAAATCGTGGTTGAACAAGTATTTAAACAAGCTTCTAACGGCGGCAAGTTTACGTGCTTTGCCTCGTTCGCCATTTTTGATAATTTTGCCTTCAAATTCATAATAGCTTAAATGCGAAAGAAACTGCTCAATTTGATTAGATTTTAAGTTGTCTAAATCACTAAGCTGAATTTGCGATTTTTCTTTATGTAAAATTTCTGATAAAAAGTCAAAAAATATATTGAGATCCATCGCATAGTTTAGCCTTGTGAGTGAAGACGAATTGTTTTCTATGCCGATGAAATAGTCATAGCAAAAGTCAGGCAAAGTTGCCAAAAGTTTTCTGATCTTTTTTTGATTATTCAAGTCTCTTTTTTCAAAATAGGATAGCGATTTCATAGTTAGATTATACACCATATTTTTTAATTTACAAAACAAATTTGTAATACTAAATATAGTATTATTTATGACATAATAGACACAATAAACGCAATTTAATCTAACTTTCTTGTGCAATCATTTGACTTATTTAACATTATGTTTTATTATAAAATTAATTGGAGGCTTTTTTAATGATTGACATAAATATTTTAAGAGAAAACCCACAACTTGTGAAGGATAACATTAAGTTAAAATTTCAAGATGAAAAACTGCCGCTTGTTGATGAAGTTGTGCAACTTGATAAGAAAAATCGTGACTGCAAAAAACAGGGCGATGAACTTAGGGCGAAAAAAAATACGCTTTCGTCTCAAATCGGCATGCTTATGAAGTCGGGGCAAAAAGATGAGGCGCAAAAAGTTAAAGAAGAAGTTGTTGCAATAAACGCAAAAATTGCAGAACTTGAAAAGCAAGAGGAATCGCTTTCTGCAAGAATAAAGCAGATTATGTATGCTATCCCAAACTTTGTTGCAAAAGATGTGCCGATTGGCAAAGATGACAGCCAAAATGTGCAGTTGCAAACCTTTTTACAACCAAAAGAAAAGAATTTTGACGTGCCTTATCATGCAGAAATTTTGGAAAAACTGGGCGGATTGGATTTGGACAGCGCACGTAAAACCAGCGGTCAAGGTTTTTATTATTTGATTGGCGATGTGGCAAGATTGCATTCGGCGATTCTTTCTTATGCCAGAGATTTTATGATTGAAAAAGGATTTACGTATGTTATTCCGCCTTTTATGATCCGTGGCGATGTGGTAAGCGGCGTTATGTCGTTTAGCGAAATGGATAACATGATGTATAAAATAGAGGGCGAAGATCTATATTTAATAGGCACAAGCGAACATTCTATGATAGGCAGGTTTGCAGACACTATATTAGATGAAAACAAACTTCCAATCACTCTTACAAGCTATTCGCCTTGTTTTAGAAAGGAAAAAGGCGCACATGGCATTGAAGAGCGTGGAATTTACAGAATTCATCAATTTGAAAAGCAAGAGATGATTGTAATTTGCAGGCCAGAAGAAAGTGAAGAATGGTATAACAAACTTTGGAACTATACAGTTGAATTTTTCGTTTCCATGCAAATCCCAGTTAGAACGCTTGCTTGCTGCACGGGCGATTTGGCAGATTTAAAATACAAAAGTTTGGATGTTGAGGCTTGGAGCCCAAGGCAAAAGAAGTATTTTGAAGTTGGTTCTTGCTCTAACTTGACAGATGCACAAGCACGCAGGCTTGGAATAAGATACAAAACCTCAAAAGGCATGGTTTTTGCGCATACTTTAAACAATACAGTTGTCGCTCCACCAAGAATGCTGATTGCCTTTGTTGAAAATCATTTAAACGAAGATGGTTCGGTTGATATTCCGCCTGTTTTAAGACCATATATGGGCGGAAAAACAAAAATTGAAATAAAATAGGGAGAAAAAAATGCGCGGAATTACACGTAGTTTAATTGAATCGATTGCACAATCGGATTATTCCGAATTTGCAGAAAACACCGAAACAAAAGTTAACGCTTTGGTATCTTTGGCTGTGGAAGATATGCAGGCCAGCATACCATTTGTTTCAATACAAAAATGCATTTTGCAACCTGTCAACGAAACTTTTAATGGTGCAATAACCGCTGAGAGCGAATATATTTATTTTTTAGGTTTTAACAGTCCGCAGATTGAAATAAATTGTTTGCAATACAACGATTGGTGGAAAAAATTTAAAGAACAACTTGTGTTTGCTTGGAACAGTTCCAAAAAGAAAAAGAAGAAAAAAAGAAGAAAAAAAGATCAAGCAGAGCAACCAATTCCGCAATATGATTTTGACACCAATAAATATAATCTTGATTCGTTAAAAGATGATTTGCAAAAAGCGTTTGTTAAGAATTTGACCACCACAAGCATTGTTTATAATCTTAGCAACTGTTTAAGAGTTATTGGCAGGGATGAATTTGGCCCAAAAACGCAAATATTTATTTATCCGTGCTTAATGGATGGTGCTGGCAATTTTAAATTTTTAATAAGCAGAAAAAAAGGATTTTACAGCATTAACTTTGATAAACGCATTGAGCTAGTTAATCAAAAAATGTCAGAAGTTGGCTACAACTTTGTCAGCATGTTAAAAATTTTAAACACGCTTTTCAGAACATCATCAAAATCTTCTTCTGCGCCAAATCAAATATTTTTGGAAAGTTTGCTTTATAATGTGCCGAATGAATTGTTTGAAGGCGAAGATATTTACAAGGTGTTTATAAAGATTGTAAATTATTTGAATTTAACAGATGTCAACAATTTTAAAAGCATATTAAACCCAGATAAAACTATTGCAGAAGATAAGGCGACAAAATTAAATCAAATTGCATTTTTAAAATTTTTAAATTCGCTAAACGACATAAATGAACAAACTTAATTGATTTTTATACAAAATATTATGTTATGAAAATATAACATAATATTTTAATTTTTATGGGTATTATGTGCGTATCTATGCGCAAAACCTGTCTTTTGCGCATAGATACGGACGTTTTAATATTGGGTATTATGTCTTCATAATACCCCCTATTTTTGTTGACATAGTTTAAAAAAATAAGTATAATTTGACTAGTAAGAGGTTTTTATTATGGAAGTTTTAGCAAAAGGTCAACTTTCTTATATGATTCTCTCCTGCCTTTGTGAGAGAGATATGTATGGGCTCGAACTAATTGAAGAAATTAAAAATAGATTTGGAAGAGAGATTAAACTTCCAAGTTTATATTCAAATATAAACCGTATGAAGGAGTTGAAATACATATCTTCATATTTAAAAGAAAGCACAAAAGGGCCAAAATGCTCCTATTCAAGCATTACCGAACAAGGACGTGAGGCGCTTGAGCATTTGAAAGAAGATTTTATGGGAATCAGTGTTGTAAAACCTGTTGAAAAACCTGTTGAAGAGCCTAAACCTTTGCCACAACAATCCCCTGCTGACGAAGAACAGGATTTGCCTGATGAAGAGTTTCAGCAAGATGATGATTATGAAGACTATTTCAATCTTTCAGATGACGAGCCTGCAGACGAGCCTGCCCCACAACCTGCTCTCTCTGTGGCAGAAGAAAACACAGAAAGCATAGAAGAAAATTCGCAAGTTGAAGAAAGCTTATCTCAAGTTGTAGACGATAATGTTAATGATGAAGTTGAACAGATGAATGAAGAAAAGGTTGAAGTTGAATTAAACTCTACAAATGTGCAGGAAGCAGAAGATTACAATCGCAAAATATATGCCGCTGCAAAGGATTTTTCTAGAAATAAAAACAAGCGTTCTTATTCTGACAATCAGATTGAACTTGCCCTCTCCTCTGCTCCGATGAGAAGCGAAGAAGAAAAACAGCAAGATTTGACGCAATTAAAATCTGCCCTGTTGCAATCTAGACAAGGCCATTATCAAGATGTTGAAAGCACCTTTACTTTCAAAGACGCCTCTTTAAATCAGCCAATTCAAAACGCTGAGCCTAAAAAAGAGGAAATTAAAGATGACGGCGTGTTTATTACTGACAGATTGCCTGAGCAAGCCATCCCTAAACCTAAAAAGATTGAACCGCCAAGATTGAACATTTCGCTGACAAATTATGATAGAAGCCTGCCTGCTCCAAAGCGCAATGTTGCGGTTGATCCTACTTGCAATGATGTTAAAGCAAAGCTTGAAAAATTGTATGCAAAGGCAGAAGTTGTAAAACAGCCTGTCGTTGAAAGCGATTTTGAAAACTATGATGATTTAAAGAAATATTATGCTTCACAGGATGTTGAGTTTAAGGTTTACGAGAGGCCTGAAAAGCGCCCTAAACACAACACCAACCTACTTAAATTTTATGTAAGCTTGTTTGTTTTTGGTTTGATTGGCGTTGGCAGCGCATTGCTTTATATGATTTTCAGTTTAAGCGGCTTGACCAGTGCCCAAACAAATTTTGTTTACTATCTCTTCCCTATTTTAGCGGCTGTTTATGCAGTTTATCAGTATTATAACTACAAAACCACGGTAAGCAAAGTGCCGTCACAAATTTGGAATCCTGCGATAGTTTGGAGTATATTTGCAAGTTTGATTGCCATCATATTTTTGCTTAACTATGTTTGTGGCGCACCGTTTGACCAAGCGACAACCTACTTTTCAACGATATTAGTTCCAATTTACGTTTGCGCTTGCGCCACAGTTGGAGCATACTATGCACAAATTTATGCATTTAAAAATTTTTGGAAATAGTTGAATAATTTTTTAAAAACTAAACAATATAATTATAGGTTGGCAGTGTCCAACCGTTAGAGGAAGAAGCGAAGTGAATACAATTAGTCGCTTCTTTCTTTTTTTAGTTTTTTATTAGCGCTCTTATAATTTCAAATAAAACGAAGATTGCCAAAATCGCTATTGATGCCAACAGCACGATAAGTTCGCTGCCTTCAAAAAACAGGCAGATTAAAAGTATTATGCTGCACGCAACAAAACTGCCAATGGAAATTGCGATAAAACTTTTCCACGGCGAAAGTTTTGTCAGCCCTGCAATCAAACTGCCCGACCAAACTCCCGTCATTGGCAGCGGAATGGCAACAAATGCAGCAAGCCAAACAAGCTTTTTTAGATTTGAAGATTGCAAAGACAGTTTGGCGATTTTTGCATTATATTTTTCTTGAACAAAGCCTGTGAAAAAACGATTTTTGATTTTTCGAGTCAAAAAAATCACTGGCAACGCAGGAATAATGCTGCCAATAAAAGCGCAGAGAAGCGCCCAGTGCCACGGCAATGTGTTTGCGCCAAGCAAAGCGCCACCCAGCGCAAACGGAATCGCCACACGCCCTTCAAGTGCTGGAATAATTGCTATTAAAATCACCGCAAGCCAAATGTTATCAGCGAAAAAGTTTGCAAAACTCTCTAACATATTCTCACCTTCTGTCAAAGTAGTTTATTCGACAACTTTTTCATGCATTACAAAAAAAAGGATTGATTTTTTCAATCCTTTTTATATGTGAGTTATGTCTTTTGCTATTTTGCAGTTTCAGAAAATCTGCTTTCTCTTATCACGTTGACTTTAATTTGTCCCGGATACTGCATTTCGTCTTCAATTTTCTTGGCAATATCTTTTGCAAGGAACATTGCGTCATTATCTGAAATCTCTTCTGGTTTAACGATGATTCTCACTTCTCTGCCCGCTTGAACAGCAAAAGCTTTATCAACGCCTTTAAACGAGTTTGAAATCTCTTCAAGTTGTTGCAAGCGCTTGATGTAAGCCTCAAAACTTTCTCTTCTAGCGCCTGGGCGGCTGCTTGAAATAGCGTCTGCAATTTGAACGATAACCGCTTCAACCGATTTAAACTCAACATTAAAGTGATGCGCTTCAATACAGTGAACAACGGCAGGGTTTTCTTTATATTTATTTGCAAGGTCAACGCCAATTTGAACGTGAGTTCCCTCAATTTCATGGTCAAGCGCCTTGCCGATATCGTGCAACAGTCCGCCTCGTTTTGCGATTGCGGCATCTGCACCAAGTTCGGTTGCAATCTGCCCTGCAAGGATGGCTGTTTCGATGCTGTGTTTTAAGCAGTTTTGCCCATAACTTGTTCTAAATTTAAGTCTACCCAAAATTTTAACAAGTTCTGGATGCAAGTTGTAGATGCCAACCTCTTCGCAAGCATGCTCGCCTGCTTCTTTGATGGCCTTGTCAACTTCTTTGGTCATTTTTTCAACGATTTCTTCAATTCTGGTTGGATGAATTCTGCCATCTACAATCAGTTTTTCAAGGCTAAGCCTTGCAATCTCACGCCTGATTGGATCAAATGACGAAACCGTTATGCTTTCAGGAGTGTCGTCAACGATAAGTTCAACGCCTGTTGCGCTTTCGATGGCACGAATATTTCTGCCCTCTCTTCCAATTATCCTGCCCTTCATTTCATCAGTTGGAAGGTTGACAACTGAAACTGTCATTTCTGTTGAAAGATCGGTTGCGCATTTTTGTATAGCCGCTGCAACAATGTTACGTGCCTTTTTGTCGCCTTCTTCTTTTGCCTCATCTTCAATGCGTTTGATCATAATGCCGGCATCTTTTTTAGCCTCTTCTGTCATGCTTGAAATCAAAGTGTTTTTGGCATCTTGCTTTGTCATGCCACTGATTTTTTCAAGCTGTTCAAGCATATCGGCTTTGATTTGTTGTTGCTGCTCAATTTCTGAATTGAGTTTGTTTTTAACATCGTCAATTTTCTTTTTTTCTTCTTCAATCTGCTCGCTTTTTCTATCAAGCGAAAGCTCTTTTGTTTCGATAAATTTTTCACGTTCAGTAAGCCTTTCTTCGCTTTTTTGAATTTCGCTTCGTCTTTCTTTTAACTCTGCCTCAACTTCATCACGATATTTATGGCTTGCCTCTTTTGCCTCTAACGAGGCTTCTTTTTTGATGGTTTTTGCCTCTGCGTATGCCTCTTCGATAATACGAACAGCGTTCGATTTGCTTTTACCGAGTTTTTTTGTTGCAATCAATTTATACAAACCTATTCCACCGCCAATTCCAACGGCAAAACATGCTAACGCAATTACAACGGCAATCGCAGGAGCAACAGCACCAATTATGCTTATGCTCATACTTTTACCCCTTTTAACTAGATTATGGAAACCAAATTTCCACAATAAAATTATAACCAATTTTTGCTTGCAAGTCAAACAAAATTTATTTTTTATTAAAAAAGAGAGATTTTCATCTCTCTAAAGAATCGCTGCTTATTTCTTTTTTAATCAAGTTAAGTATATATTCATTTGTTATTGAATACGTTTTAAGTTTCGGTGCATAGAGTTTTTTTAATGTGGTGTTGTGCTTCAAGAACAATATATCTATGAATTGAACATTTGGGAGATAAAGTTCTCTTAACGAGTTATTAAAATATAAGAAAGCGTTACT
>CALWTN010000007.1 GCA_944384475.1 uncultured Clostridia bacterium | reverse complement strand
GAAATGTTTTTTTCGCCTTTATTTATAAGGTTGTTAATTGCCTGTAAAATATCTTCTTTTCCGCCATAATTAACACAAAATCCAGCATGCAAACCCGTGTTTTTAGAAGTTTTTTCACAAACATTTTTTATAATATTTTGCAATTTTTGCGAAAACGGCTGAATATTGCCAAACACTTCAACTTTAATGTTTTTTGCATTAAAAAATTCTATGCCTTTGTCAAAATATTCTTCTGCCAGTGCGAAAAGCCCATCAACTTCTTGCTTGCTCCTCTTCCAATTCTCTGTTGAAAAAGCAAAAAATGAAGCGTAGGGAATTTGCAATTCGCAAAGTGCATTTAAGGTGCGCTCAACCGCCTTAACGCCTTCTGCATGCCCTAAATTTCTTGGCAAGCCACGTTTTGTCGCCCACCTTCCATTGCCGTCAAGTATAAACGCAATATGTTTTGGAAGCGTCATTTTAACTCCTAACTAAATCTCCAAAATTTCCTTTTCTTTTGCTGCAAACAATGCGTCAACTTTTTCGATGTATTTATCCAAAAGTTTTTGGACATCGCCTTCGAGTGAAGTGTATTCATCTTCAGAAATTTGGCTGTTTTTCTTTTGATCCTTTAAAAAGTCCATAATGTCTCGCCTTGCCGAACGCATCGCAATCTTTGTATCCTCAGCAATTTTTTTAATTTGTTTTACAATCTCTTTTCTGCGCTCTTCATTAAGTTGAGGAAAAACAAGCCTGATTATTTTGCCGTCATCTGTTGGAGTGATTCCAATATCCGATGCAGCAATCGCCTTGCTTACATTTTTGATTTGAGAAGCGTCCCAGACGTTGATGCACAAAATTCTTGCCTCTTGAACAGAAATGTTGGCAAGTTGCTTGATTGGTGTTGGCACACCATAATAATCTATGGAAATTTTATCTAATATATGCGGATTTGCTCTGCCTGCACGAATAACTAAATACTCATTTGTTTGATGAGCGTGCGCCTTGTCGAGCTCTGCCTCATAATCAAAAAATTTTTCGTCAATTAAATCTTTATCCATACTTTCTCCTTTAAGAATAAGTATACATAATCTTATAGAATTTTGCAAATAAAAAACTCGCATTAAAGCGAGTTTATAAGCAAAATTTACTTTCCAGCCATTTGTTTAGCAACCTCTTCTGCTAAATTGTCTTGGCGCTTTTCTAAGCCTTCGCCCATTTCATATCTAGCAAATCTGCGAACAGTGATTTTTTCGCCGATTGTAAGTGTTGCTTCGTTCAAAACAGTTTGGATTGTTTTTGAAGGATCTTTAACAAAATCTTGATCTAACAAGCAAAAATCTTTGTAAAACTTAACAACCCTTCCGTCAACCATTTTTTCGATAATTGCTTCTGGCTTGCCTTCGTTTTTAGCCTGAGCACGCAAAATTTCCTTTTCTTTTTCAAGCACATCAGCAGGAACTTCATCTCTTGAAACATACTTAGGATTTGCTGCTGCAATTTGCATAGCGATGTCTTTTACAAGAGTGTTAAAAGCATCAGTTCTTGCAACGAAATCAGTCTCACAATTTACTTCAACAAGCACACCGATTTTTCCACCCATGTGAATGTATGAGCCAACAACACCTTCACTTGCAATTCTGCCAGATTTTTTAGAAGCAGCTGCCATTCCCTTTTCTCTAAGCCATTGAGTTGCTTTTTCAAAATCTCCATCACATTCGGTGAGTGCTTTTTTGCAATCCATCATGCCTGCATTTGTTCTTGCACGAAGAAGTGCAACATCTTTTGCTGTAAACATAAATTATTCTCCTTTTGATTCAGTTTTTTTAGCGGTTTTTTTAGCAGGTTTTTCAGCATCATCTTGCTTTTCAGCCTTAACTTTTTTAGGTTTTTCTTGAACGCTTTCTTCAGCTTTTTCTTCTTTTGCTGATGCAGCGTCTTCAACCTTTTCTGTTTTAGCAGCAGGTTTTTTAGCAGGCTTTTTCTTTGGTGCTTTTTTCTCTTTGTCTTCTGGTTTAACATCTTCAATGGTGATCTCTTTCATCACCTCTTCCAAATTAACCTCTTCTTCTGCGCCTGCATCCTCTTCTTTCTTCATTGAAACGCCCTCTTTTGCTTCAATAACGGCGTCAGCGATTGCAGAAGCGATAAGTTTAACCGAACGGATTGCATCGTCATTACCAGCGATAACATAGTCGATACCGCTTGGATCGCAGTTGGTGTCGACAAGTCCAACCATTGGTATTTTAAGAGAAAGTGCTTCACGAACGCAGATGTGTTCATTTGATGGGTCAACTACAAAAATCACACCTGGCATTTCTCTCATATCTTTAATTCCGCCAAGATTTTTTTCGAGTTTGTCTCTTTCAGCTTTTAAAGAAGCAACCTCTTTTTTAGGAAGAAGATCAAATTCACCTACTTTTTCCATTTGGTTGAGTCTGTTTAATCTTTCAATCCTTTTTAAAATTGTTTTAAAGTTTGTAAGCGTGCCGCCAAGCCATCTTGAATTAACATAAAACATACCGCATCTTTCTGCTTCTTCCTTAATGGCCTCTTGTGCTTGCTTTTTTGTTCCCACAAAGAGAACGCTTTTTCCTGAAGCAGCAACGTCACGAACAAAAGTGTATGCTCTGTCAATTTGCTCGCTGGTTTTTTCAAGGTTGAGAATATGAATATCATTTCTTGCCATGAAAATGTAAGGTTTCATTTTAGGGTTCCATTTTCTTGTTTGGTGACCAAAATGAACGCCTGCTTCAAGAAGTTGTTTCATTGAAATAACCGACATTGTTTTTCCTCCTTATTCGTTTTTAATCTTCCCCTCTCCCTTTTTGGCTCTTTTCAACAACCTGCGCTTTTGACCCTAAAAAGCACATAGGCAACAATGAAAAAATAGGATAAGGGTGCTTAGTTTGTCTCAATGACGAAATAGATTATATCATAAATTAATTTTTATTGCAAGTAAATAAACAAAAAAGTTGCGGTTAAACCACAACTTTATCGTCTTTATTTGATGATTGTTTTGCCTTTTTGTGTTTGCCAACTTTGTTGCCGATCGACCAAAGCGTTGGCGAAACAAACAAGCATGAGAATAAACTTGCAACCACCCCAACAGCGATTGGCAGTGCAAAATCACGCACATCGCTTACCGCAATTATTGCAACAAGAGCTGCGATTATAAACATTATTGCAGCGATATAGATTTGCCTTGGCAAAATCTGTTTGATGCTGGCGTTTGCAAGAGCGCTGTTTGGTTGATTGTCGTAAACACCTGTCTTGTTGTTTGTGCGGATTGCGTCAAACAAGAAAATATTGTTGAAAAGTGATATGCACATAACAGCAATCATAGCAATAACAAATGCTGGATTTATTGTAATTCTAAAAATCAACGCAAGAGCTGTTGTGATGAAAATGTCATGCAAAACAGCAACAAAAGTTGAAAAGGATGAGTTAAGACCAAATCTCAGTGCCAAATAAATGATAACTAAAATTAAGCTTGAAACAACCGCAATGACAGCTGTGTATAAAAGCTCATTGCCTGCGGTTGGTGTGATTGTGCCTGAGTTTTCAACGGCATATTTAGCATCGGTGGCTTGATCATAACCAAACGCCTGCAAAAGTTGCGATTGAACTTTTGAATTTGTGCTTAGAATTTGCTCGGTTGTTGCATCGCTGTTGTTTTGATATTTAACCACAACCGCTTGACCATCATAGACGCTCAACTCTTTGATATCCATAGACGAGATTTGATATGAAGAGGCGTGCAAGCCGTTGGCTTTTAAAACAGCATCTATTTTATCTTGAATTTGTTGATATTGGCTGTTGTTTTCGGCATCAAATTTTTCAGCGCCTTCAATTATGCCTTCGTTGTTTGTGTAGACTGTCATAACCGAGCCGCCAGTGAATTCTATGCCACTCTTAAACCCTATCGTGCAAAGCAAAACTATTGCCACAATCAAGATGATTGCTGGAGCAATCAAAAACCACTTTGCATTTTTAATAAAATCAAAATTGCTTGTTGCAACCGCTTCATCAAAACTAAGGCGGCTTTTTTTATACTTTTTCATTTTGCCTCCTTATCTGTGACGATTATTTGTTTTTCTGGCGTTTCATCTTCCTGCCCTTCGACAACCTCAACCTCGGTTGCATATTCCGCCAATATTTTAGAGCGTTTTAATCTTAAAGGTTTTGGATTTACAGAATTGAATGGCAAATACCATTTGATAAGAAATCTTAACACAACAAGCGAGCAGAACAAAGAAAGTGCTGCACCAATCAAAATTATCAAACCTAAGCTTCTCAGTGAAGCATAACCTACAATGCATAAGATTATTGCAACGATTGCAAGAACGATATGTGAATCTAAAATTGGCCATAAACATTTTTTAAAGGCGGTTTTAAATGATAATGGAATCTTTTTGCCAGTTGCATATTCATTTCTGATTTTTTCAAGAACAGCAATATGACATGCCACAACGATAGCATAGAAAATGAGAACTCCTGCCAAAGAAGCAACCGTAAGTTGAATAAGCGGAATTGCTTGCAGGAAGAACAAAAATAGTATTGTAAACACAACTAAACTTACATCTGCCAATATGCCAAAAATGCCATATCTTGCGATAAAGAATGCCAAAATTATTGCTAGCGCCACGCCCAAAGCAATCAAGATATACATAAGCGTGTTTGTGCCAGCCGTGGCTGAAATTACACTTGTTTGAACAAGTGAAAGCGAAGCGTCATAAGTGCCGCACAAAATTTTAATTGCATATTCTTGTGCAGTTGTTGAATTTGTGATAGAGCCGCCCGAGATGAAAGTTTGTCCATTTGTTATTGGTTCTGTGCAAGAAAGTTGAATTGCGTCATCATTGCCAATGTAAACATACAAATAATTGTTTTCGCTTTTTTCACTTGCAACTTTGCTCATCTGCTGCAACTTGTCAGCACCTGCCTTATCAAAGTCCAGCATAACACCATAAGCTTGATTTTCTTGATCGTAACTTACATAAGCATTTTTAATATTTGCGCTTGAAATTAAATCTCCCTCATATGAAGAAACATCATCGACATTAAACGTGTCATTTGAAGCGATATAAACGTATGCTGGCTGGCCAATTAAATCAAAAAGTTGAGTTGAAACAGAATCTGAAGCAACCTCCACTCTAATTTTGTCGCCACCTTGATTTGTTACGTAAGAGTTAAGTGCGCCACTGTCATAAAGCAAACTTTCAACTTGCGAAACAGTTGTTTCAACTGCTGAGTTTAAATCTTTAACATTTGATGTTGGAGCAAGTTTTGCTTGATAAACGGCAGAAACTCCACCCGACAAATCGAGACCGAGTGGAATAGAATTAATAAAACCATTATAAACATAATTTGTTCCAGCCACAGGGAAACGTGCAAACGACAAAACCAGCCCTAAAACAATAAGCACGCCAAGAATTGCATATTTCCAAATTGAACGCTTTTTAGCCATTAATAACCCCTTAAAATTCAGTTGCTTATAAATAATGAATGGAAGCTCAAAACACTTCCTTAAACATTATATATAAATCAAGGGGCGCTGTCAAATGTTTTTTACTTTTACCTGCCAGTTTTTTTAAGGTTTACGCATATAATTCCGCATATCCCACCTATAATCGCTCCAAAAACGATGTCGTTGAGCAAAGTGTGGTCGAAATTGAACGCTCCGTTTAAAATGGAAAAGGCAAAAAAGGCAACTATGGTGTAAACAAAACCAATTAAAAGCCCGCTTATAAGTCCCTTTTGCTTTTGTTTTTTAAGCCCAAAAAACACGCCTAAAAATATGCTCAAACCTTTAATAACTTGATTGACAGGAAGAATTAACTTGTCTGAAAGCGATGTGAATTTAAGACAAAACGCAAAAATTAAAATTCCTATCAAACTGACACAAAGCGCAATCAAACTTCCTTTGACGATTGAAAGAAAAACGCCGTTATGCTTTTTTTCTTCCAAACTTTTTGCCCTCATTTTCATATTTGACTCCTTTATCAGTTTTTATACAACTACTGTTACGATACTTTAATCTATGCTCGTCCAAAATCAAATATGAAACAAAAAAGATGCTTTGTTTAAGCATCTTTTTTCTTTGAGGTTTTATTTTTCTTTTCAGTTTGTTTTTTTGGTTGATCTTTTTTTTCTTCTTTTTTCTCTTCAGTTTTTGGCTGACTTTTTTCTGCTTGCTTTTCAACTTTTTCGTCTTTGTTTTCTTCTGGTTTCTTTTCAAGTTTTGGCAAGTCCTTAGCAACGATTGGCTCGTCTTTGATAACTTGATAAATGGCATAAGCATCAACCGTCATATAGCTTTTATATTTATCGCTGCCAGTTTCGATGGTAACTTGCTTAGCAGTGCCATCAAGTTTAATGTCGATAATTTTTCCGTATACGCCGCTTGTTGTCAAAACTTTATCCCCTCTTTTGAGCGAATTTGTCTGTTCGGTCATCCTCTGATTTTCTTTTTTGTTTCTGCTTATAATAAGAATAGGATATGCAATTACAAGCAAACCAATCAAAACAATTAAAATAATTTGAGTTGCGTCAAGTGCAAGAATTTGTGACATAATTTTAAACTCCTTTTTAAAAACTAAAATTATTATATCTTGT
>CALWTN010000006.1 GCA_944384475.1 uncultured Clostridia bacterium | reverse complement strand
TTTTGGAAAAGATTTTCAACGTTTACGCTCCAAAATATGCTGAGCGTGCTGAAAAACTTGGACAGGGTGGTGGATACACTCGCATCATCAAACTTGGCATGCGCAGAGGCGATGCCGCTGAGATGGCGGTGATTGAACTCATCTAATCGTGGGGGCAAACAAAAAATTAACGCAAAAAAGGGGCATAATGCCTCGCAGCCTTTGCCTCATAAAAATTTGAATCAATGTTTTAAAAAGATAGGGAAGCCTATCTTTTTTTATTAAAAATTTTTTACGAAGATTTTTCGTAATTGAAAAATTCATAAATAATATGTTGTAAAATGATGGTGTTTAAGGAGAAAAATTATGAAAAACGTATGCGAAAAATGTAAACACTATCAACAGCATTATATCTTATCTGAAAAATTTGGATTTAAAAAAATTGATGGGCATTGTATGAAATTGAATGCTCACAAAAGATATCGTAAAGTTTGGAAATTGTGTGAAGCCTACGAACCGCTTACGCAGTCCATGATAAGAAAAGAGAAAAAGGAATTGTCGCAAAAAACATTGTTAGACATTCAAGAAAACTTACAAATCGTTGTTGATTATATCAAAATTAAATATAAATAATCACAAAAATTGAATTTTTTCATATTATTTTATATGAAAAAAAGAATATATAAAATAAAAAATGCTGATTTAAAAAATTATTGCTCTTTTAAAATTGGTGGCAAAGCCAAATGCATTTATTTTCCTGAAAATATAGAACAAATAAAATGTTTAATAAATAAATTTAAAAATAAAAAAATTGCATATTTTTTATTGGGAAATGGCACAAATATTTTATTTAACGATAAAAAATTTAAAAAAGTAATAATTTGTTTAAAAAAATTAAATAAAATTCAAATAAATGGCGAAGAAATGGTTTGTGGCGCAGGTGCAAGCCTTTTTGATGTCAATGCTTTTTGCGTAAAAAACGATTTAGGAGGATTAGAATTTACATACGGCATCCCAGCCAGCGTGGGTGGGGCAGTTGCAATGAACGCAGGTGCGTTTGGCGATGACGTTTGCAGTCATTTAAGCGAAATCGTGGTTTGCAAAGACGGCGAAATATATTCTCGGCAAAACCTTGAATGGTCATATCGCAAGGGCGTTTTAAAAGACGGAGAAATTTTGATATACGCAAAATTTAATCTAAAACCAGCAAAAAAGCAGCAAATAATTGAAAAACAACAGCAATTTTTGCAAAAAAGAAAGATTTCACAGCCTTTTGGCGAGTTTTGTGCTGGAAGCATTTTTAAAAGGCAGGGAGATATTGTGCCAGCAAAACTTATTGACGAGTGGGGGCTTAAAGGTTTGAAAATAGGCGGCGCTATGATCTCGCAAAAGCATGCTGGATTTATTATCAACACAGGTGGTGCAAGCGGCATGGATGTTTTAACGCTGATCGAAATCGTCGAATGGATAGCACGCAAAAAAGGGTTTTGTTTTGAAAGGGAGATAATCGTTTTGTAACATTACCGGTTTAAAGATTGTTTTTGTCTAACAATGCCTTGCCTATGCTTGCAAAAGTTTGGCTAACTTGCTATACTTTAAGCAAGGAGTTTTTTATGATACTTTACGGAGATTATCATACCCACACGATTTATTCAAAGCATAATCATGGCAAAGGCACAGTTTTGCAAAACGCCACTGCCGCCGCAGAAAAAGGCTTGAAGCAGATTGCGATAACCGATCATGGCTTTAATCATGAGTTTTTTGCGGTTAAAAGAAAGGAATTGCCTCAAATTAGAGAGGAAATACTGAATGCAAAAGAAATCACAGGCGTGGACATTTTGCTTGGCGTGGAAGCCAATTTGATTTCACTTTCGGGTGAGGTTGATTTAAAAGAAGAGGATTATGAAAAACTCGACATCATCTTAATGGGGCATCACAAGCTTGTCAAAACGCCAACCCTTCGAGATAAAATCAAGCTGATGTATGCAAATATTCTCGGCTCGCCTTATCGTCCAAGTGCTGACAGGCTGGCACGAAACACCACAGCCTTTTTGAAGGCGCTTGATAAATATCCGATTGATGTGATAACGCATCTAAATTATGGTTGCCCAACCGATACTTTGGCGGTTGCAAGGCTGGCAAGGCAAAAGGGCGTGCTTGTGGAATTAAACGGCAAGCGTGTAAATTTTACTGATGACGAACTGCTTACAATGGCAGAAGAGGGCGTCAAGTTTATCATCAATTCGGATGCGCATTCGCCAGACAGAGTGGGAGAATGTAACAATGCCGTCAATTTGATTTATAGGCTTAATATTCCATTTAATTTGGTGGTAAATCTTGATAAAGAGCCTAATTTTCAGAAAAAGAGGGGTTAATTTTGAGTTTTGCACGTGAAATAAAAAACGAAATCATCGCTGCCAAAAAAGAAAATGCAGACACTGCTTTTGCTTTTTTGTCGGGTTTGTTTCATGGCGCAGGACAGCTGCAAAAAAACTCGCAGGGCTACCAAGCGGTTATTGTAACCGATTTAGACGGCTTGTATGAATATCTAAATAATCTAATCCACATGCTGTATGGCGATTATTTAGAACTTGACATTGAAGACGACTATGTGATCAACAAAACCACCTATTTTCGAATTACCTTTCCGCAGCAAATTTCGCAGCAAGTGCTTTGCGATTCAGGCTTGTTGTTTCTAGCCGATGGTGGCTACCACATCAATTATGGCGTTGACGCCAACTTAACCAACTCGGACGAAGAAAAGATTGCCTTTTTGCGAGGTGCTTATCTCGGTTGCGGAACATCTTCGATAAGGCTTAGCGAAGTTGAGAGCGAAAAGACCACATCGGGCTATCATTTGGAGATGACAAGCCATAATCATGAATTTTTAACAGACGTTGCTTCGCTGCTTAGTGAGTTTGGCATTTTCTCTAAGCTTGTTGAACGCAAAAACAACTATGTTGTTTACATTAAAGAGGCGGAGGCGATTAAAGATTTTCTTGCGCTGCTTGGTGCAAACGAGAGCGTGCTGGCACTTTCAAATGAGATGATCAGGCGAGAAAAACGCAATCGAATCAACAGAGAGGTCAACTGCATAAATGCCAACATTTCTAAAACGGTGGAGGCCAGCATAAAGCAGGTGGAGGCTATCAACACCATAATCTCTACAATCGGGGTTGACAGTTTAAGCGAGCAGTTGCAACAGGTGGCTATGCTTAGGCTGGCAAATCCAGAGGAGAGTTTGGAGGGCTTGCTTGCGCTCAGCACAATTTCGCTTTCAAAAAGCGGGCTTAATCATAGGCTTAAAAAACTTATAAAAATTGCCGAAGAGTTAAAATAAGGAGCAACCATGAAACAATTTGTTCATTTGCATGTCCACACAGAATACAGTTTGCTTGATGGATTGGCACGCATTGAAAAACTTATTGAAATAACCAAAGAACGTGGCTGGAAGGCTGTGGCGATCACTGACCATGGCAATATGTTTGGCGTCATGAAATTTTATGAAGCATGCATTTTGAACGGAATTAAACCAATTATTGGTTGCGAGTTTTATATTGCCAGAGACCATAAAGTAAAAAACACCAAGGAAGACATTGGACATTTGATTTTGATCGCAAAAAACAACGAGGGCTATCACAATCTTTTAAAACTCATTTCCATTGCACACGTTGATGGCATGTATTATAAACCTCGTATTGACTACGAACTTTTGAAAAAATACTCAAAAGGCGTTATTTGTCTTTCTGCATGTCTTGCTGGTCATGTGCAGAGGCTTATTTTGCAGCGAAGATTTGATGAGGCGGAAAAGTGTGCGCTTTGGCATAAAGAAGTGTTTGGCGATGATTATTATCTTGAACTTCAAAATCACTATCTGCCAGAAGACAAGGAAGTGATTTTAAAACTTACAGAGATGTCTAAAAAATTAGGCATCAAACTTGTTGCGACAAACGATGTTCACTATCTCAACAAAGAGGACGCCGAACTCCAAGATGCGCTGATGTGTGTGCAGACACATAAATTTGTCAGCGATACTGACCGCATGAAATTTGAAACAGAAGAGTTTTACTACAAAACCTATGAAGAGATGCTTGAAGCGCTGCCAGGCTACGAAGAGGCGCTTGACAACACCTTGGAGATTGCAGATAAGTGTGAAGTTATCCTTAAAACCAAATCGCTTGGCGAGGTGGCAAGCGTGGATGAGAAATATAAGCTGCCAGCAAACAAAAATTACATTCCTCAGTATGTGCCAGAAACTGGCGAAACCACTTTTGAATATCTAAAACGCATGGCGTATGAGGGTTTGGAAAAGTTATATCCAGTTGTCACAGACGAACTAAAAGAGCGCATGCAAATGGAACTGGAAACCATCAGAGATCAAGGCTTTGTGGAATACTTTTTGGTTGTTTGGGATTATATCAATTATGCCCGTGAAAACGGCATTCCTGTTGGCCCGGGGCGTGGCTCTGGTGCTGGCAGTTTGGTTGCTTATTGCATCGGCATCACCAAAGTTGACCCGATGAAATATCATTTGTTCTTTGAAAGGTTTATCAACAAAGAACGTGTTTCCATGCCTGATTTTGACGTGGATTTTTGCATGGATAGGCGTGGCGAGGTTATCGATTATGTAAAGCGCAAATATGGTGCCGACCATGTGGCGGGCATTGTGACTTTTGGATCAATGAAAGCCAAAAACGCCATTCGTGACGTTGGAAGAGTGCTTAGATTGCCAATCAGCGAAGTGGATAAGCTTTGCAAAGACATTCCAAACTTTCCGCCTGACGGCTTGAAAAAAGATAAGCCAGTTTTAAAATATTACTTTGGCAGAACCAAAGACCCAGCGAATGACAAATACATAATTCCTGATTTGAAAAAAACATACGAGGAAGACGAACTTGTCAAAAAGGTTGTTGACATGGCAATCAAACTTGAAGGCGTGCCGAGAAATGCGTCAATGCATGCTGCGGGCGTGTTGATTGCTCCTCAGCCTGCATCCGATTTTGTTCCGCTTGCACGCAATGGCGAGGATATCGTCACTGAGTTTGACATGATTGAGATTGAACATCTTGGGCTTTTGAAGATGGACTTTTTGGGTTTGAGAACGCTTACTGACATCAAAAAAGCACTTGACTATGTCAAAGAAAATCATGGCGTGGAAATTGATTTTTATAACATGGAATATGACGATCCAAAAGTTTTTGAACTTATCAGTTCGGGCAACACCGATGCGGTGTTCCAGCTTGAAAGCGCAGGTATGAAACGGTTTATGAAGGATTTGGGCCCAACTTGCATGGATGATATCATTGCGGGGATTTCGCTTTATCGTCCGGGGCCTATGGATTCCATTCCACAGTTTGTCAAGTGCAAAAAAGATCCATCTGCGGTAGTTTATGACGATCCGTGCTTGGAAGATATTTTGGATGTCACTTACGGTTGCATCGTCTATCAAGAGCAGGTTATGAAAATCACTCAGGTTATGGCTGGATTTTCGCTTGGACAAGCGGACAATATTCGCCGAATAATGGGCAAGAAAAAGGTTGACAAAATCGCAGCCGAAAAAGTGAAGTTTGTGGAAGGATGGGAAGATCCAACGGGCAAGGCTTCCATCCCAGGTGCTGTTAAATTGGGGCATAAGCGTGAAGTCGCCGAAAAAGTCTTTGACCGTATGGCTGAATTTGCAAAGTATGCCTTTAACAAATCGCATGCCGCTGCCTATGCTTACGTTGGCTATCAAACTGCGTATTTAAAAACTTATTATGAAGTTGAATTTCTCACGGCGGTGTTAAACAACCGAATAACCAACTCAGACGAAGTTAAAAAATATGTCACTTACGCAAAAAAAGAAGGGTTTAAAGTGCTGCCGCCGGACATAAACAAATCTAGCACATATTTTAAAACCGAAGACGGAAACATCAGGTTTGGGCTTGCTGCGCTTAAAGGTGTGGGGGCAAGCGTTATCGACTTGATTATCAAAGAGCGCAATCAAAACGGCGAATTTAAAAACTTTGAAGATTTTGTTTCAAGGGTGGATAGCCAAGTTCTCAACAAACGTGTGCTTGAAAGCTTGATCGTCAGCGGCGCATTTGATTCGTTTGGCAAATATCGATCTCAACTTATGGCGGTTTACTCAATCGCCGTGGATAGGGCTCTTAAAGACAACAAGAACAAATCCACAGGCCAGTTTAGCATGTTTGATAGTTTTGAGCCATTAAAAAAGCAGTTTAACGAGCTTGACTATCCAAATATTAAGGAATACAACAAAGAATCTCTTTTAAAGTTTGAAAAAGAGGTGGTTGGAATTTATCTTTCAGGGCATCCGCTCAACGACTATCTTGACTATTACGACAAATTCAACTTGACAAGTGAGATGTTGAAGCCAGCGGAGGCCGAAGAAGGCTCAGAAGAGGAGACGGCTGATCAAGGAGAGGTCGTTTACGATCAGATATATGACGGCATGCCAGTTACTTGCGGCGGTCTTGTGGTTGAAAAAAATAAAAAATTAAGTAAAGACGGAAAAGAGTTTGCCTTTTTAAAGATTGAAGATTTGTATGGAACGATTGAAGTGTCGCTTTTTGGAAACGTTTATCCAAGATACAAAAATGTTGTAGATGAAGACGCTCTTGTTACAATAAAGGGCAAAATCTCGATGAGAAACGGCTCGCCAAGTGTAAATGCGCAAGAGGTTATCCCTTGGAAGAGACGTGGAGAAAACGTCAAAGCTGATGACGGGAAAAGCAAACTCTATTTGAGGTTTGACACAAAGGATATTG
>CALWTN010000005.1 GCA_944384475.1 uncultured Clostridia bacterium | reverse complement strand
CCCGTTTATTAGTGCGCTTAAAATGTGTGAAACAAATAAAACAGCGCCTACGACGGGAGTTTTAAGCAGCAGGCAGCCAACCGTTCCGATAATAAACATCGGGCCGGAATTGGAGCAAAAACTGCTCATGCGATAGGCCTGTGAAGGGGTGATTTTGCCGTCCTCATAAAGTTGAGCAGTCATTTTTGAGCCCACAGGATAACCTGCAAGAATGCTCATAAAAAAAACGTAAGCCGCACTTGAAGATGTTCCATAAAAAGTTTTAAAGGCTTTTGAAAATGGCTTTGTCCATTTTTCTACTTCGCCAAGCGATATAATGAGGTGTGAAATCATCATAAAAGGAAGCGTGCAAGGCAGCACGTTAAAAGCCCATGCAGAGATTCCGTTAAGCGCAGCATTAATAAATTTTTCAGGTGAAAAGATGATGCATGCAATAACAAAAAACAGCGCAAGTGTGATTATAAACTTAAAATTTTTCAAAAACACCTCTAAAGCATTTGACAGAACTTCGACAATTTATATATACTAAAAAAGACTTAATAAAAGAATAATTAGTCTTAAAAGGAACGCCTTTTATGTTTGATATAAAACAAGTGTTAGCACGTGCTAAAAGCAAAAACAAAACGATAATTTTTCCAGAGGCAGGATTTAGCGACAGAACCATTCAGGCTGTAAAAATTTTGCGCAAGAAGAAAATTTGCAATGTCATTTTGGTGGGTGACGAAAGCAGTTTGGTGATCAGAGATAAGCAGCTTTTAAATTTTACAATTCTCAATCCTAAAACATATCCATACAAAGATAAACTTGCAAAGCATTTGTATCTTAAACGCAAAGATAAGGGCATGACCTTGCAACAAGCAGAGGCGCTGGTGCAAGATCCTTACTATTTTGCCACACTGCTTGTAGATTTAAATGTCGCTGATGGAATGGTGGCGGGCGCAGAGTGCTCAAGCGCAACGACTATAAAACCTGCTTTGCAAATTATCAAAACAGGGCGAAAAAACACTCTTGCTTCATCATGCTTTCTTGTTTTTGGGAAAAATAAATTTTCAAAAGGCAAGGCGTATATGCTTTCAGATTGCGGGTTCAATGTAAATCCGACTGCCGAACAACTTGCTTTGATTGCCGATCAAACAATCGACACGGCAAAACTGCTTGGTTTGCAAGAGATGAACGTTGCCTTTTTGTCCTATTCCACAAAGGGTAGTGCAAAAAGCGAAATGGTGGATAAGGTTAGAAAGGCTGCCGAAAAGTTTTCAAGGCCTGCGGTTGTCAGTGACGGAGAATTTCAGCTTGATGCCGCACTGAGAAGCGATGTTGCAAAACAAAAAGCGCCAAACAGCCCAATTCAAGGCAACGCCAACATTTTGATTTTCCCAGATCTCAATTCTGGAAATATAACCTACAAAGCAATGCAAATGTTTGGAGGATTGAATGCAATCGGCCCAATTTTGCAAGGCTTGAAAAAACCTGTCAACGATCTTTCAAGAGGTTGCAGCGTGCAAGATATAGTTATTTTGAGTGCAATAACCGCACTTCAAGCAAAGGAGATAAAATGAAAATATTAATTATAAACGCAGGAAGCTCTTCAATCAAATTTCAACTTTTTGAAATGGATGATGAAAGCGTAATCGCAAAAGGGACTTGCCATATGATAGGGCTTGCAGATCCATTTATTGAATATAAAGCCAAAGGCAAAGAGCTTGTTAAACACCTGCCTATGAAAGATCATACACAAGCGTTGGAAGTTGTGCTTGATATGCTTGTAAACAGCGAATTGAAGGTTATAAACAGCTTTGACGAAGTGGCAGCGGTAGGGCATAGGTGCGTGCAGGGCGGTTGGCTTTACAGCGAAAGCGTGCTGATTACAGACGAAGTGATTGAAAATCTTAAACAAACAAAAGATATTTCGCCACTTCATGCAGAGGCAAATATTGCAGGTATGGTTGGATGCAGAAAGGTTATGCCGTCCACTCCACAGGTTGTCGTTTTTGACACCGCTTTTCATGCAACGATGCCTGAGAAAGCTTTTATGTATGGCATTAAGTATGAAGACTATCAAAAATATCATGTTCGCAAATATGGTTTTCATGGCACTAGTCACAGGTATATTTTGGCTGAAACCGCAAAAGTGATGGGCAAAAAACCGCAAGAAATCAAAATTGTTTCTTGCCACATTGGCAACGGCTCGTCAATCACAGCAATTAAAGACGGCAAAAGCACTGACACAACCATGGGCTTTACGCCACTTGAAGGAGTGATGATGGGTTCAAGGTCGGGCGACATCGATCCTACGGTTGTTTCATTCTTGGCTGAGAAAAAAGGCAAAACTGCTGCTGAGATGGTTAATTATCTTAACAAAGAAGGCGGAGTGCTTGGTATTTCAGGCGTTTCAAGTGATATGAGAGAGCTTGAAGAGGCAATTAAAAAAGGCAATAAGCGTGCTGAACTTGCTTTGGAGATGTATTGCTATCGTATTTTAAAGCACATAGGGGCTATGCTTGCTGTTTTGGGTGGCGCTGATGCGATAGTTTTCACAGCAGGAGTAGGTGAGAATGACGATTTGGTTCGTGAAAAGATTTTGGAAGGTCTGGCATATATAGGGGTAGATTTCGACAAAGAGAGAAACAGGCATCTGCCAAGAGGCACGGCTGAAGAGCTTTCAACAGCAAAATCTAAAATAAAAGTTTACAGAATTCCAACCAATGAAGAGCTTTTGATAGCACGAGACACAAAACAAATTGCCAAATTATAACAACAAGTTTGTTAATTTGCTTGACAAATAAGGTCGAAATAAATATAATTGAAAAGAACTTATAAATTTTAAGGAGGAAATCATGGCTGTTCCAAAGGGTAAAGTTTCAAAAGCAAGAAGAAATTCAAGAAATTCCGCTAATTTTAAGGCTACGGCTCCAACACTAGTTGAATGCCCACAATGCCACGAATTAAAAGCACCTCACACTGCTTGCAAAAAATGCGGAACATATAAAAACCAAACTGTTATAGATGTTGAAAAAAATAAAAAGAAATAACATAATACTATATATTTGTGGTTGTATGTCATAATAGCCACAATATATTGTTTTTTACCACATATTTAATTCAAAAACAGGTTTGTAAAAATAAGTAAAATTTGCTTTACTTATTTTTTTTATTTTGTTAGACTATATATGATTTATTAAAAGCGAGGCTTGAAATGAAAATTGTTATTGATGCTTTTGGTGGAGATAATGCCCCAAAGGAGATTATAGAAGGCGTGCTGCTTGGTGCGCAAAAACATGCGGACGTCGACTTTGTTTTGTGCGGCGACAAACAAAAAATTGAAAGCATTTTGAATAGTAGAGATGGCGGAAAATTTACAATAGTAGATGCGCCAGAAATCATAACCAATGATGATATGCCAACTGAGGCGATTAGGAATAAAGAAAATTCCTCGCTTGTTAAGGCTTTTGACATTTTGAAAAACGATGAGGATGCAATCGCAATGGTTTCTGCTGGTTCTACTGGCGCAATTTTGACTGGCGCTATCATGAAAATTGGCAGAATTAAAGGCATTTCAAGGCCTGCTCTTGCGCCTATTTTGCCAACAAAATTGCCAAATAAAGACGTTCTGCTGATTGACAGCGGTGCTAACGTCGATTGCAAGCCAATCAATCTTCAACATTTCGCACTTATGGGAAGTGCCTATTATTCAATTTTATATGGAAAAGAAGATCCAAAAGTTGGGCTGCTTTCAAATGGCACAGAGGAGCATAAAGGCAACGAACTTACAAAAGAGGCCTATCCGCTTTTAAAGCAAGCGCCTGTCAATTTTATTGGCAATGTTGAGGCGAGAGAATATATGTCTGGCAGTGTAGATGTTATGGTTGCAGAAGGGTTTGCAGGCAATGTGCTGCTGAAAGCCTCAGAAGGTGCTGTTTTGGCGGTGCTTTCACTGTTAAAACGTTCTATTAAGTCGCATCTTTCCAGCAAGATTGGTGCACTGTTTATGTCAAAAACCTTTAAGGAGCTTAAAGGCAGAATTGATGTTTTGGGCAAGCATGGCGGATCTCCGTTTTTAGGTTGCAAAAAGCTGGTTATGAAAAACCATGGCTCGTCAAACCGAAACAACATCGCTTCATCTATTGACCAAGCAATTTTACTGCATCAAAACAAACTTATCGAAAAGATTGGAAAAGCGTTGGAGGTGGCAAGTGGCTCAAACGCTTGAAGAAAAGATTAAAGTTAAGTTTAAAAATCAAAGCCTTATAAAAAGGGCGCTGACACATGCTTCCAAATCACCAAATAACTATGAACGCTTGGAGTTTCTCGGCGACAGCATTTTAGATTTTTTGGTAGGCGATTATCTTTTCAAAAATTGCGATAAGGACGAGGGGTTTTTAACTGTCATGCGCAGCCACTACGTTTCGGAAAGTTATCTTTGTCAGGTTTTTGATAAACTTAATCTAGCCGAAAATGTAATAAAGGGCAAAAGTATGTCTGGGCAACTTCCAAAAGCGGTGAAGGCGGATATAATCGAGGCTATCATTGCGGCAATTTATCTCGATAGTTCTCTTGAAGAAGCTAAGAGATTTATCGAGAGAAATTTTGAACTTGAAAAGTTTGATTCGGTTAAAGACACCAACTACAAAAGCAAACTTCAAGAATTGGTGCAAGCGGGCTTTAAGTGTGCGATAAAATATGACACCGTCAAAACAGAAAAAGGCTTTTATTCTTCATTTTATATGGATGAAGATTTGATTGCTTCGGCAGAGGGAGAAGATAAAACTTCGGCGGAGCAAAATTGCGCTCAAAAAGCGATTAAAATTTTATTCAAGGAATAAACAAAGGGAAAAAGATGATTTTAAAAAAGATTGAAATGGCGGGGTTTAAATCCTTTGCCGACAAAACGGTTATTGATTTTAGTGATGGCTTTACTGCCATCGTTGGGCCAAACGGTTGTGGCAAGAGCAACGTTGCCGATGCTATTCGTTGGGTGCTTGGCGAGCAGAGAGTTAAAGATCTTCGTGCTGACAGCATGCAGGATGTGATTTTTAATGGAACGGAAAAAAGAAAAAGTCTTTCTTACTGCGAAGTTTCTTTGCATTTTGATAACTCCACAAGATATTTTGATTTTGATTATGACGAACTCATCATCACAAGAAAACTTTATCGCTCGGGCGAGAGCGAATATTTAATCAACCGAAACACTTGTCTTTTAAGAGATATCAACAACCTTTTGTATAACAGCGGCTTGGGCAAAAGCGGCTATTCAATCATCGGTCAAGGCAAGGTGACTGAAATTGTGGAAAGCAAGCCTGAAAGCAGACGTGCCATGTTTGAAGATGCTGCGGGCATTGCTAAGTATAAAAAAGAAAAGACTGATGCAGAGCGTAAACTTGAACAGGCAAGGCAAAATCTAGATAGAGTTGGCGACATTATCGCTGAAATTGAAAGACAGATGGGGCCGCTCAAAAAACAGGCTGAAAATGCAAAAAAATATCTCGATTTTAAAGCACAACTTAAAGATTTGGAAGTCAACGCTTATATCTATCAATACGAAAATGCCAACGAATTTAAAGACAAAATAAGAGAAAAACTTACGGCAATCGGTCAAGAATTGGCGCTTAGAGATGGCGAATTGAAAGCGACAAATGACGAGTATGATGAAGCGATGGACAAACTTTCCAACTTTGATAAAATGCTTTCACAAATTCACGCACAAATTCTTGAACTTACTGTAAGTTTAGAAAAACAAGAAGGCGAAACAAGGGTGGCGAGAGAGCGTATTTTATACACTCAAAAAGAAAATGATAGGCTTAACCTTGATGCAACCAATGCGCAAAAGATTTTGGATGCTGCAACAGAGCAGAGAGAAAATAAAATTAAAGATGAAAAGGCGCTAAACGATAAACTTGCTGCGTTAGAAAAGAGTTTTGACGAACTTTCTATTGCTTACAATAATGCTGCCAAACAACTTGAAATCACTGAACTTGAAGCGGGCAAATCGCAACAGGAGTTTATTCAAACTCTTGGTTCTCTTTCTGACGTTAAAAGCTCGGTTTCAAAACTTTTGGCTGAAAAACAATTACTGTCTTCTAATTTAGAAAACCTCAATAAACAGTTTGACGAGGAAAGCGTAAAAAAGGCGGAACTTGAAAAAACTATTTCGCTGGTTAAGGAGGATTTGACGGATAAACAGTCGCAAGCAGAGCGCTTGGAAAGTGAAAGAGGCGCACTTGCAGGCAAGGTGAGCCTCTTGCAAAGGCAACTTCAAGATTTTGAAGGCGAAAAACAAAACAAAGTCACCGAACTTAAAGTTTATGAAAACAGGCTCAAACTGCTTACAGAAATGCAGGCGGAATTTGAGGGATACAACTATGCGGTGAAAAAACTTCTTAAACTTGCAGCGCAAAACTCGGCACTTTCAAAAAATATTGTTGGCGTGGTTGCATCGCTTATCAAAGTGCCAGAAAGGTTTGAAACTGCCATAGAGGTTGCGCTTGGCTCGGCTGTGCAAAACATTGTCACTTATGATGAAAACGGCGCAAAGGAACTTGTAGAATTTTTGAAGACCAACAATTTTGGACGTGCAACCTTTTTGCCAATCTCTTCAATGAAACGAAGAAGCGTGGACGTGGGCAGAATTAAAGGCGAAAGAGGGTTTGTTGGCATTGCAAGCGAACTTATTTCGTTTGATAAATCCATTGACAATGTGATTTGGGGCTTGCTTGGCGGAACTGTGATTGTCGAAAGACTTATTGACGCCATTGAAATTTCTAAGAAGACGGGCTATGCATTCAAAATTGTGTCTCTTGATGGTGATGTTATAAATCCGCAAGGCTCTATCACAGGCGGAAGCAGAAAGAGTGAAGCCGTTGGCATCATGAGCAGAGAAAGAGAAATTGAAACTCTCAAAAAACAGATAGAACAACTTTCTTCTTTTGTCAAAAACGCAGAGTCACAGAAAAAATTGCTTGAAGAGGAATATAAAACGCAGAGAGATAAGTTTGACACCACCTCAGCATCTCTTTCGGCGCTCAGCATTTCAATTTCAACTTTAAAAACCAAGCTTGAAGCGCAACAAGAGGCTTTGGCTGAACTTGAAGATGACGTAAAAATGCTTAATATGGAAAAGCAAACAGTGGAGAATAACTTGGCGCTCATCGGCAGTGAACTTGAAAAGTCCTCACGTTTGCAAAGCGCGCTAAGTGGCAACGAGACCGATGTAAATGCGGTTATGGAAGAGCGTAGAGCGCTTTCAGAAACTTTAAGAAAGCAGCGTGAACAAATCAGCGCAAATCTTACGTCTGTTAAGGTTGAACTTGCGTCTGTAAAAGCAAATATCGCATCTGTGAAATCGGATATTTTAAGGCTTGACAATGAGATTGGCGCGCAAAATGAAAATTTGCATCTAATCAGTCAACATTTAAAAGATAATCAAGATTTCATTCAAAATGCCGAGGCAATGATCAAACAAAAACTTGAAGCCGCTCCATCAAGTATGACGAAGATGCAGCTTCAAAACCTTACTCAGCGCCAGCGTCAGACCGAGGATGAAAAAACTTCGCTGAGTGTGAAAATCAGAAATTTGGATGCACAAAAATCTTCGCTTATGGAGCAAATCAGCGCCATAAATGACAAGAAGTTTAGAGAGGAGATGAATCTTTCAAAAGTCGATACCGACATTGAAACGATGCAAGAGCGCATTTATGAGGAATATTCGCTTTCTTACACCGATTGTTTGGAATTAAAAAGGCCTGATTTTGACATCAAATTTGCCATGCCAGAGATTGCCAGAATTAAAAAGGCTATCAATGCTCTTGGGCCTATCAACGTCAACGCTATCGAGGATTGTTCGGCTTTGCTTGATAGATACAACACTCTTTCTTCGCAGTCAGATGACCTTAAAAAGGCGGAAGAAGATTTGACCAAGATTATCAAAGACCTCTCTTCAATCATGATTGAAAAATTTACAAACGAACTTGATAAGATCAACGAAAGTTTCAAAATCACATTCAGAGAACTTTTTGGAGGAGGAAATGCTAAACTCGAACTTGTAGACCCAGAAAATCCGCTTGAAAGTGGAGTTGAAATTTTTGTTCAGCCTCCGGGAAAGAAGATTCAAAACATGTCGCTTTATTCAGGCGGAGAAAAGTCGCTTACGGCGATGGCTTTGATATTTGCAATTTTGCGCATTAAACCGCTTCCTTTCTGTCTTTTTGACGAAGTTGAGGCTGCTCTTGACGATTCCAACGTGGAAATTGTGGATAAATATCTTAAAAAATTGTGTGACAGCACGCAGTTTATTCTCATCACGCACAAAAAACCAACCATGGAGTATGCTGAATCGTTGTTTGGGGTAACAATGGAAGAGAAAGGTGTTTCTAAAATTGTGTCTGTAAAACTTTCAGATGCTATTAAACAGGCAGAGGTGGAAAATGGGGCTGTTTAAAAAAATTGCAGGTGCGCTTAAAAAAACTCGTGAGGCTTTTGCTAGAAAATTCGATGCAATTTTAAGCCATGGCGAGCTTGATGATGACTTTTATGACGAACTCACTGACATTTTAATTTCTTGCGATATGGGCGTGAAAACCTCGATGGAGATTGTCGAAGAATTGCGCCTTTATGCAAGAAAAAATAAAATTCGCACTGCAAACGAGGTGAGAGTGGCGCTTAAAACCATCTTGACTCAACTTTTAGAAAATGCACCAAAACTGCAATTATCATATCCGCTTATCATAACCATAATCGGAGTAAACGGAGTTGGCAAAACCACCACAATCGGCAAACTTGCCAAGTTCTTTTCTCAACAAAAAAAATCGGTTACTCTGGTTGCGGGAGATACGTTCAGAGCGGCGGCAAGCGAGCAACTTTCGCTTTGGGCAGAGCGAGCCAAAACAAGAATAATCAAACATGCAGAAGGCGCTGACGCTGCGGCCGTGGTTTATGACGGCATTTCTTCTGCAAAGGCAAAGAACACTGACGTGCTTATTGTTGACACGGCAGGCAGACTTCACACTAAAACCAACCTTATGGAAGAACTTAAAAAAATCAATAAAGTCATTGACAGAGAGTATCCAGAGGCGCAAAAACTTTCGCTTATTGTGCTTGATGCAACCACTGGACAAAATGCACTCAATCAAATCAGCGCATTCAATGAATATGTGCCAATCGATGGCATAGTTTTGACTAAGCTGGATGGAACAGCCAAAGGCGGCGTTGCCATTGCCATTGAAAAAGACCTTGCAAAGCCTGTGGTTTTTGTTGGAACAGGTGAAGGCATTGATGATTTAGAGTTGTTTGACGCCAAATCTTTTGTTGATGAATTGTTCTAAAAAAAATATGTGTCCAAGCAAAAATCGGTAAATTTCGACATATACATTTGCTTATAGGAGATGTGACGTGTTTGAAAGTTTACCGCTTTTTTTAAGCAAATTAAGGTGTTTTACGGCATTTGTGAACAACACAGAATGCTTTCCAAAACCGCTTTCAAAAGAAAAAGAAAGGGCGCTTTTGATTGCTTACCATCAAAAAGGCGATATGAAAGCAAGAAGCGAACTTATTAATCACAACTTGCGCTTGGTTTCGCACATTGTTAAAAAATACGCTGGAACTGTGACGATTGAAGTTGATGATTTAATTTCAGTAGGCGCTATCGGGCTTATCAAAGCGATTGACAGTTTTAAGTATGAAAAGGGCGCTGGGCTTGCAACCTATGCTTCAAAATGCATTGACAATGAGATATTGATGCTCATCCGCATGAACAAAAAACACAAAGATACGGTTTCACTTTCAAGCAAGTTTGCCTCAGATAAAGAGGGCAACGAAGTGCTTTTGATGGATATCTTAGAAAGTGATGAAGACGAGGTCGAAAACGCCGTTTCATCAAGTTTTATCATTGAAAAAATCAACCAATCTGTTGACAAACATCTTTCGCCTCGTGAGAAAGAAATACTAACAAAACGTTACGGCTTAAACGGCGAGAGAGTTTACACTCAAAAAGAACTTGCCGATAAACTTGGCATCTCTCGCAGTTATGTTTCACGCATAGAAGCAAAGGCTCTCGACTTAATTAAGGATGATATTGCAAAAAATTATTATGACAAACCATAAAAAGCGCTTGCTAAATCAAAAAAATTATTGTATTCTAAAAATGTAGAAGTGTTTTTTGGGGTGAAAAATGGAAAAGGAGAAGTTTTATTTTATTGTCAACAGACTTATTCTTCCTCTTTTTACGGGATCTTTTCTTGTAGGCGAAGAGGAATCCAGCCCACGTGAAGCAGAAGTTGCGCTTGGCAAACAAAACTCCATTTTAATTAAACCCAACAAGTCTGCCGATTACAGATTGATTTTAAAAAGAGGCAGAGCGTTTCAGTCTTTTGAATTAAATTTGTTAAAAAATATTATTAAAGAGATCAGCGACATAACCGAAGTGCCGCTGCTTGACCCAACCTATGAAATGACGCTGCTTGACAAAGCCATCGAAAAGGCGGTGTGCGACAGTGTGGCGCTTTCTGCCTCTTCCACTATGCTTGGGCTTGTAAACGAGCTTACGCATTGGAGTGAGCGAACATACGAGGGCAAAAAGATTAATTTCGGAATTATTTTAAACCTTTCAGAAACTGTGGAAGAGTTGCCTTTGCATTTTACCAACATGCTTTCAAACGATTTCTTTGCGCTTTTGTCGGACGGCAAAAGCTCGTTTGTAGAATTTAATCGTGATGGCTTTTTGATGGGATATGTGTCGCTTGCAAGAGTGAGAAACTATGCTTTCACTGCGCCAAATGAGTTTGGTTTTGTGGCGAAATATTGCGGAGAGAAAAAGGTTGGAATTGCTCTTACAGAAAATGGCGATTTGTTGATATTTAAAAACAGAACTCTCATGTTTGCAAAACGAAGAGGCAGATGGAATATTTACAGTCACGAGGAGGTTATTCAGCTGCTTTCGTATAGAACCTCGCATTCGCTCAAAGAAATCAGGCGTGCCATTTATCTTTCTGCAATAGACTGCTCTTTTAAATATACGGGCGGAATTATTGTATATCTTAAAAAAGACATGGCGCAAAGCGCTTTAACGCATGTTGACGGAAGAGATATTTTAACCGAAAAGCATTATGAACTTAAAAAAGCTTTGGAGCTTGAAGAAGCAGGCAAGCTTTACAATCTTGCTTCTGCTGAAAAAACCAAAGAGTTTTATTCTTGTTCATACAATGAGTTTTTAGTTAGAAATCAATGTTTCAAATCTCAGTGTTTGCAACAAATAATTGCCGGCAAAAAGTTTCATGAACTTGAAAGAAAGTTTAGAGAAGAGATCATCTCTATGGACGGGGCGACAATTATAGATTTTGACGGCACGATTATTGCAGCAGGCGCAATCTTGAAGATCGAGGCTGGCTCAATCGGCGGCGGTGGAAGGCTTGCTGCGGCAATGGATTTGGCAAAATATGGCATCTCATTAAAAATTTCGCAAGATGGCGTGATTCAAGGCTTCTCTTCGGATAAGAAATCTACAAAACCAAAGTTGCTGTTTACTGTAAGCTAGGTTTGACTTTTTGCAGAAAATGTGATATAATGATAAAGTCAGTTAAACATGTGGTCGCAGTTTGCCTGTTATGGGCAAAATGAGGAAAGTCCGAGCATCTAAAAGACAGAGTGCCAGTTAACGGCTGGTGAGGGCGACCTTAAGGAAAGTGCAACAGAAATAAACCGCCTGAGTTTCAGGTAAGGGTGGAAAGGTAGGGTAAGAGCCTACCGGGGCTGTGGTAACACGGCTTGCTCTGTAAACCCCACTCGATGCAAGGCTAAGTAAAGGCAAATGTGCGTCTTTTCACGCCTTTCAAAAACGCCGCTTGATCCTTTTGGCGACAAAAGGGCTAGATAGATGACCACATAATACAGAACTCGGCTTATAGTTTAACTGACAAAAGCAAACAATCATGTTTGCTTTTATTTTTTTTGTCAAAAATTTGTCTATGACAAAAAAAGATTATATTTTCAACATGACATCTCTTATCATCAACAGATTAAAGTTTCATGCACCTATTTTGCAGGAAGATTTTATTGACTTTGACAAGGTTATCTCTTTTGGTGTTGATCCAACCTTGCCTGTATTTTGTTTTGATAAGCCTATGACAAAAATCATGGCGAAATGTTTTAAACAAGTTCAGAAAAGTTTTAATTTTAATTTGGTGTTAGCCAGAGAGGACAAGAATGCTGAAAAATTACACCCAATTTACACCAAAAACAGTGAAGTTAGAAAGCTTAATGTAAACTATAAGTCTGGTTTAAAATTTGACTATAAGCCAAGCGAAGATTATATTAAAATCAACGGAAAAGCGCCGAAAAAATCGTTGAATGGTTTTTTTAAAGAAAGTTTTACCGATGAAGGCAATATTTGCTATTATACCAGCGAGTTTGTGCTTAGTGGGCATAACATATATCTTGAATTTTTGAACAAGACTGATAGGGAACAGCAAATAAACTTTGAAATCAATTTTGACTTAGGAAGAGGATATTATTACTTTCGCAAGACGCCAAATTGTTTGCAAATTTCAAATCTTTACACCTTGCAAAAAACATATTTCAATTTTTCAAATTCATGCAATAATTTCGCCTTTTCATGTGTGGATGGGGTAGAAAATTCCACCTATGCCAGAGTATATCTTTCTTGCACTCAAAAAATAAAGCCAAGGCAGAAAAAAGTGTTTTTCTTTAATTATGGCTCGCAAAAATTTGTGCTTAGAAATTTGCATGAGATTGAATTTTTTCGCAACCTTTGCCAAGAAAAAAACAGCGAAAAGTTTGATGTAAAAATAATTTCATCAGATAAAAGAGAGGAGAGTCTTATAAACTTCATTTTGCCACAAAAAATTTATTCGGCTTGGCTGGCAGGAAAGAGAGATTTTGAAAGCGAAAAAAGATATACCTCTCTTAAAGAAAAATATGCTATTAAAAGCCCTGATGGCTATGTGCTGAATGATATTTCATCGCTTTTACAAATCAAGCTTTGGGCTGGCAAAAGTTACAAAACAGTGCTTATCGCAAATGATGTGACAAGACAAAATTGCAGGTATTTGCAAGTCAATGACGAGAAGATTTTTGATAAAAACTATGTTAGTTTAAAGCAGTTAAACAAGAAAAATTCAGGTATTTTTGTTGATTAGTAAAAAAATCGCTGCAAGCCTTTATTTTAAAGGAGAATAGGCGATTTTTATAATATTTTTAAAAATTGCACTTTTTTGTTGTCAAATTTTTAGTATTATGTTATACTTTTGGCATGGAAAACTTAAAAACTCCGCTTGCAGAGAGGATGCGTCCGCAAACGCTAGACGAATTTTTTGGGCAAGAGCATATCGTTGGAAAGGGCAAACTTTTAAGGCGTGCCATCGAATTTGGAAATGTTGGCAGCATGATTTTTTATGGTCCGCCGGGGACTGGCAAAACCACGCTTGCACAGATTATTGCAAAAACTTTGAATGCGAATATAGAAAAACTTAATGCCGTTTCAAGCGGTGTGGCAGATGCAAAGGCAGTGATTGAAAAGGCAAAAAAGGATAAGTTGTTGTTTGGCAAAGATACATATCTTTTGCTGGACGAATGCCACAGGTGGAGCAAAAGCCAAAGCGATTGCGTGCTGGAAGCGATTGAAAAAGGAGACATATTTTTTATTGGTTCAACCACCGAAAATCCTTACACCTCCATGACCAGAGCGATTGTGTCAAGATGCAGAGTCGTGGAACTTAAAACCTTGTCACGAGAAGATATAAAAAAAATTATTATGTCTGCGCTCAGCGATAAAGAACGTGGGCTGGGAAACTTGCCGATTAAAATGAGCGAGGGGGCGATTGATTATCTTGCCGAGGTGTGCGGCGGCGATGCTCGCACAGCGCTTGGCGGGCTTGAACTTGCTGCAAACACCACTCAGCTTGATAAAAACAAAAAGATTGTCATTGATGAAAAAGTTGTGGCAGAATGCTTAGATAGAAAACCTCTTTCAGTGTCGATCGATATGTTCTATGACCTTTTAAGCGCATTTTGCAAAAGTTTGCGTGGAAGTGATGCCGAAGCAGCGTTGTTTTATGCACAAAGGCTTATCGAAGCAGGCTGCGATCCGCTTATCATTGCACGACGATTGATTGCCCATGCAAGCGAAGATATAGGCATGGCAGATTCAAATGCGCTGCTGCTTGCAGTTTGTGCGCATTATGCTGTTGCAAACGTAGGGTTGCCAGAGGCCATGCTCAATTTATCTCATGCGATTATCTATCTTTGCGAGGCGGAGAAATCAAACTCAGTTTTAAATGCAAAAAACAGGGCAAAAGAACTTGCAATTTCGCTTAGAGATGACAAAGTTCCAAACCATTTAAAAAACCATCCTTCAACCAACAGTGACGGGCACGGAAAATATAAATATCCGCACGATTATGGCGGCTATTGCAAACAGCAATATCTTCCGGATGCGATTAAAAAAGAAAAATTTAAGATTGAAAATGAAAATGGAAGAGAAAAAAAAAAAAAAAAAAAAAAATTTAGAGGAGAAAAATAATGTTCAGTAAACGTAGCGATGGCGTTAAAGTTAAAAATCTTGATGCAGTGACAAAGGCAGCGCCGTTTTTCATGCCAACAAGGCTTGGCGCTCAAAATTACATGCAAACTGATTTTAGGTGTGAGGCAATAGACGAATTTATTTCAAGACAAAAAAAAGAGGGTAATGTTTATTCTTACACTCATCTTATGATTGCGTCACTTGTAAGGCTGCTGTATTTAAGACCAAAATTGAATTATTTCATCAACCATAATGTGATTTATGAGCATAAAGACATCTCAATTTGCATGGTTGTTAAAAAACAACTTGCCGATGACGGCGAGGATGTTGATCTTAAATTTCATTTTACAGGCAGAGAAAGCCTTCCTCAGATTAAAGAATATGTTGACAGCGAAATCGCTAAACATATTGCACCAGACTCAGTTTACGGAACAACCAAAGATGCAGATGTTTTAGGCAAACTTCCAAATTGGATGTTCAGATTGGCGCTGAGGTTTGTGAGATTTTTGGATAGGCACAACATGATGCCAAAGTCTTTAATAGAGGCAAGTTGCTTTCATTGCAGCGTGTTTTTAACAAACCTTAAATCGATAAAAATCGATGCCATACAGCATCACTTATATGAGTTTGGCAATGCAAGTTTGTTTGTGGCTATGGGCAAAGAAAAAATTGCGCCAGTGGTTGAGAGAAATAAGGAATTAAAACTTGGCAAAGTTATGACAGTTGGCATAACCATGGATGAACGTGTGGCTGACGGCTTTTATTTCGCAAAATCGCTTAGATTGTGGAAGGATATCTTTGCCAATCTTGATTGCTTGTTGCAACCTATGCCAGAGGATGGCACTAAGAAGATGACCATCAAAAAACGCAAAAAGAACAAAAAATCAAAAGTTAAAACAAGCAAAAAAGATAAGGCTAAGTCGCAGCTTAAAAAGCAGGAAAAACTGCGCATTAAAGAGGAAAAAGAGCATCTTAAAGAAGAAAAAGAAAAACTTAAAGAAGAAAAGAAATTGCTGAGGCATGAAAAGAAACACAAAAAGGTGAGTGAATGAAAAAACTGATTTATTTTATTCTTTCAATTTGTGTAATTGTGTATATCGGGCTGATGATTTATGTTGCAGCAGTGCCTGATTTGAATGCGCTTGGTGCATGGGGCAAGGCGCTGAGATATCTTTCAATGTATGGCGGCGTTGCGCTTTTGTTTGCGTTTGCAATAACCAATTTTACTGGGAATATTTTAAAAATCATCTTATTTGTGCTATTGATTGTGGTTACAATTTTCTATATTTTCGTTGTTGCTTTTCCAGATTACTTTGCTGATTTATTTGGCATCGAGCAGGCGTTTATTTTTTAAAAGAAGGTGAAAATGGATAAGATTTTGCTGATTGACGGCAACTCACTTGCAAATCGTGCGTTTTACGCTTTGCCTTTTTTAACCGACACAAAAGGCAGACCATCAGGTGCTGTTTTTGGCTTTGCCAACATTCTTGTTAAAGTCATCACCGAGGAAAAACCAAAAGGCATAATCGTGGCGTTTGACCATGCAAGAAAGACGTTTAGAAACTTGCTGTTTGAAGAATATAAAGCCACAAGAAAACAAACTCCGCCAGAGCTTATTGAGCAATTTCCTTTAATCAAACAGATGCTTAAAGAGATGGGCATAAAAGTGATTGAAAAAGAAGGAATCGAAGCGGATGACATCATCGGAACTTGCGTTAAAAATCTTTCTGGGCAAAAGATTATTTTGTCAGGCGACAGGGATTTGTTGCAGCTTATTGACGATGACACTCAGGTTTGGCTGACCATGAAAGGGGTTAGCATAGTCAATAAAATTGGCAAAAACGAGTTGAAAGCCGTTTTTCATCTGTTGCCAAGTCAAGTTGTTGAGTTGAAAGCGCTTATGGGCGATTCGTCTGATAACATTCCTGGGGTTAAAGGTGTGGGCGAAAAAACAGCACTTAAACTTATTGAAGATTACGGAAATTTAGATGCAATTTACAAAAATATAGAAAACATTAAAGGCAAATTAAAAGAAAGATTGGTGGAAGATAAATCTATGGCATATCTTTCAAAACAGCTTGCAACAATCAAAACTGATTGCCAGCTTGACGAAAATCTTGAAGATTGCTCCTATCAATTCCCGTTTAATCAAAACGTTCAGAAGTTGTTTAAAGAGTTTGCTTTTGGCTCACTTTTAAAGCGAGATGATTTGTTTGGGAATCAAATTATAGTTGAAGAAAAAAACAGAAAAATGATTGATTGCCAAGAGGTTTTAGATTTGTTTGTGGCAAGCATTGATAAAACTCTTGCATATAATCTTGAAAAAATGGAGTTTTCAATTAAGGCTGGTGAAATTTATTATCTAAGCCCAACCTTTGACATGTTTATGTCGTTTCTTTCTTTGCAAGATGTGCTGACAAAATTAAAGCCTATTTTTGAAAATGCTAAAATTTTAAAAATAACAAGCGATGCTAAAAATGATATGCACAAACTGCGCAGCCTTGGCATTTCTTTAAACAATTTTTTTGATGTTACACTTGCTTCTTATTTGATACATGCAGGAGAGGTCGGCAAAAATATTACTGAAAGTTGTGATGAGTTTTTTGCGCTTAAAGATTCGTTGCAAAACAGGTTGCAAGAAGACGGGTTAAACGAACTGTATTTTAACTTAGAACTTCCGCTCTCAAAAGTGCTTTTTGACATGGAAGAGAACGGCTTTAAAATTGATGAGGCTTCTTTAAAGGTGTTAAGCGAAGAATTTTCGGCTAAATTAAACGCTCTTACAAGCCAAATAATTGAAGAAGCAGGCGAAGATTTCAACATCAATTCACCAAAACAGGTGGCGCATATCTTGTTTGATAAACTAGGGTTGGTGGCTTTTGGAAATAAGAAAAATTCAACTGGCATAGACATTTTAAACGAATTGAAATATGCGCATCCAATAGTTGAAAAGATTATTCAATATCGAAAATATCAAAAACTTAAATCAACATATATTGATGTTTATTTGCGTTTGTGCGCCGAAAAAGGCGATGTCATTCACACAAGTTTTCATCAGTCGCTCACCAACACGGGCAGGATTTCAAGTTCAGATCCAAACTTGCAAAACATTCCAACCAACGATGAAGAGGGCAAAGTTTTGCGAAAAATTTTCGTTTCAAAATTTGATAACGGCATGTTGATCAGCGCAGACTACAATCAAATTGAATTGCGTCTTTTGGCGGATATGTCAGGCGAGCAAAAACTTATTGATATATATAATCGTGGAGAGGATATTCACACAATGACGGCGTGTCAAATTTTCCACGTTTCGCCGCAAGAGGTCACTCAAAAGATGCGCAGAGAGGCAAAAGCCGTCAATTTTGGCATCATTTACGGCATAAGCGACTACGGGCTTTCTCAAAACATCAAAGTTTCAAGGCAGAGCGCTAAAGAGTACATCTCTTCTTATTTCGCTCAGTATCCAGCGGTTAAACAGTTTAGCGAAAACAACATTATTTTTGCTAAGCAACACGGCTTTATCAAAACAAAATATGGCAGAATTAGGCATATACCAGAGCTAAAATCTTCTAATTACAACATACGAGCGTTTGGAGAAAGGGTGGCAATGAACATGCCGTTGCAAGGCACAGCCTCAGATATCATTAAAATGGCTATGCTCAAAGTTTATAATGCGCTAAATGAAAAAGGCTTGAAATCTCAATTAATCTTGCAAATCCATGACGAGTTGGTGCTGGATGTCTATCCTGGTGAAGAAGAAAGCATTGTAAGTCTTTTGCATGAGGCTATGGAGGGCGGGCTAAATTTAAAAGTTCCTCTTCCAATTTCAATAAATTTGGGTAAAAATCTTTTGGAATGTAAATGATTATGTGTTATTTTGTTTGACCTTTGTGTCAATAAAGTGTTATAATTTGATTGTGATAAATAATGCATGCAATAGAATTATGGGCATAGATTTTGGCGGAAAGCGGATTGGTATTGCTTTTTCTGACCTTTCTGGCACGATTGCCACAGGTTTTGAAGTTTATCAATCTAGGGGCAGAGAAAAGGACCTTGAGCATCTTGCACTGCTTGCAAAACAAAAAGAAGTGGTAAAAGTTGTGTTCGGGCTTCCTCTCAATGCAGACGGCAGTGAAAGTCAACTTTCACTTTTGACACAAGCCTTTGCGTCCGATTTTGCCAACAAAACCAACCTTCCAGTTGATTTTGAAGATGAAAGATTTACATCTTTGGATGCCGATGAAATCTTAAAACAATCTAAAGAACTTAGCTGGCAAGAAAGAAAAAAACTTTTGGATATGGTTGCTGCTGAAATAATATTGCAAAATTATTTAGATAAAAATAAAAGGAGTAAAAAATTATGAGCGCTGTTAAAAAAGATAATGTAAAAAATGAAGAAGAGGAGATTGTTAAAGTAGACCTTTTGGACGTTTTACTTGATGAAAATAACACTGCACCTATTTATATGCACGATGAAAAAGGCAAGCAATTAAAGTTTGAACAGGTGGCTGTAATTCCTTATGGCGAAGAGGATTTATATTGCATTTTAAAGCCTATCACTAAAATTCCTGGAATTGCTGATGACGAGGCAATAGTTTTCAAAGTTGAAGAGGATGATAAAGGTGAGGCTGTTTTGCGTGTAGAAGAGAAAGAAGAAATCGCCATCGCAATATTTGATCAATATTACAATTTGCTTGAAGAAAACGAAAAAGATAAGAAAAAATCAAGCAAAGGCAAAAAATAATCTAATGCAAGAGTATATTTTTCACCAAAATGCTCATCATAAAAGCACAGGGTAACCTGAAAAATAGGAGGTGAAAACTATGTTCGGCAAAAAAAGCGCTAGCAAAAGCAGCAAGAAGGCTACAAAAAACTGCGGTTCAAGCAGAAACGTAGAGGCTTCTAGCGAGAACAAGTCTTCTAACGCTTCTTCAAGAAGCGAGAAGTCTTCTTCTAACAAATAGTTTTGACTAACTATGATTAAGAAGGCATCAGCCTTCTTTTTCATTGAAAACGATAATAACAAAATTCTCCAAAAATAACAGAGTATTTTTTCACCTATTGCATAAAATAGTTGAGGAAGGAGCGGTTATGTGGGAATTTTCTATTAGCGTTCAAAGTGATAAAAGCGAACTTGCCGCTTCAATTTTTAATATATTAAGAAGTGAGCTCTCGCCACTAAAAGCCATTGTGGCACGTGGCGAAGAGGGGAAGTTTATCAACATTATTATTGCCGTTGACAGCAGCAAGCGTGAGGAAGCGGAAATTGTGCTTTTGCGCACAATAACTCTTGTAATTTGTCAAAATTTCAAACTTGATTTTTTAAACAAACATTTATTTTTGCCAAATCAAGATGAAATTGGAGTGACTGCGTTTAAAAAGGCGCTTATTAATTTTGACAAGGAAACCGACTACTTTTTAATTTCTAAGGCGCTTAATTTTAATGAGTTTTTGTATCTGGAAAGCTTTTATCAATTCAAACTGATAAAACTTCGTGACAAGTGGAGTGAACTTATCAGGCTGGCGAACGAAAACAGAGATTATTTAGTTTCAAGCGATGCTTTTTTTGACTTATTAAAATTTTTGATTGATAATTTGGATATTTGCAAAGACGAAATCGATGTCGTGGAAGAAGGCGATGGCTATCATATTTACGAAGAGGGCGAAAAAAGCATGCCGATGAACAGCTCAGCTTTGATTTCTTCATTGATAGACCTTTCTCCGCAAAAAATCAATTTGTATTGTAAAAACGAGAACAATGCAACCAATCTTTTAAAAATAATTTTTGACAGAAGGTTAAATTTGCTGTCAAGTAAGGAGAATGACAAAAATAATGTTCATAACTTAAATTTCTTTTCAAAATAGTTGACTTTTGTTTGCTATGATGTTATCATTTAACATGTTAGCGGAGTTAAAAGACAAGTAGCACCCTTGCAAGCGCACAGAGAAAAGTTGGTTGGTGAAAAACTTTAAGCGGAGAGGAAGTGCGAAACCACTTTTGATGATGATGCTTAAACTTAATACGAGTGGCACTTTTTGTGCAATTAAGGTGGAACCGCGGTTTTTTGATCGTCCTTAAAAATTTTAAGGGCGTTTTTTATTGCCCTAAAAGGAGAAAATTATGATAATAAAAAAAGAGATTGACGAAAAATTACACATGATGCGCCACAGCCTTGCGCATGTGCTTGCAAAAGCGATTATGAAAATTTATCCTAAAACTAAACTCACCATTGGCCCTGCCATCGATGACGGCTTTTATTATGACATCGACCTTGACGAGCCAATCACGCCAGACAAATACGCCGAAATTGAAAAAGAGATGAACGCAATTATTCGTCGTGGCGAAGAGTTTAGGCGTGAAGAGGTTTCTCGTGAGCAAGCGCTTAAAATGTTTGAGGGCAACGAGTATAAAGAGGAACTTATAAACGAACTGCCAAAAGACGAAGTTATTTCGGTTTACTATCTTGGCGATGACTTTGTAGACCTTTGCCGTGGGCCTCATGTTGAAAGCACAAGATCGCTTCAAAACGCCGCATTTAAAATTCATGCCGTAAACGGCGCTTACTGGCGTGGAGATGAAAAAAATAAGATGCTGCAACGTGTTTATGCCTATGGCTTTAAAGATAAAAAGCAACTTGCCGAGCATATCGCAATGCTTGAAGAAGCAAAAAAGCGTGACAACCGCAAACTTGGCAAAGAGCTTGGGCTTTTTATGATCTCACCAGAAGGGCCGGGTTTTCCGTTCTATCTTCCAAACGGCATGATTGTAAGAAATCTTTTAATCGACTATTGGCGTGAACTGCACACCAAGGCTGGATATAAAGAAATTTCAACTCCAATCATGCTTTCACAGCATCTGTGGCAGACTTCTGGGCATTGGGATCACTACAAAAACAACATGTATACTTCAAAGATTGATGACACTCTCTTTGCCATCAAGCCTATGAATTGCCCAGGTGGAATTTTGGTTTACAAAAACTCGCCGCACTCTTACAAAGAACTTCCGCTTAGAATAGGCGAGCTTGGAATTGTGCACAGGCATGAAAAATCTGGCGAACTTGGCGGGCTTATGAGAGTTAGATGCTTCACACAAGACGATGCACACATCTTTATGATGCCAAGTCAAATCAAGGACGAAATCAAAGGCGTTGTAGAACTTATTGACACCGTTTACAAACTTTTTTGGTTTACCTATCATGTGGAACTATCAACTCGTCCAGAAAACAGCATGGGCAGTGATGAAGATTGGGAACTTGCAACTTCTGCTTTGCAAAATGCGCTTGACGAACTTAACATCGATTATGTGATCAATGAAGGCGACGGCGCATTCTATGGGCCAAAAATCGATTTTCATCTTACTGATGCCATTGGCAGAACATGGCAGTGCGGAACAATTCAACTCGATTTTCAACTTCCTCAGCGCTTTGAACTTGAATATACTGGCGAAGACGGGCAGAAGCATCGTCCGATCATGATTCATCGTGTTGTTTATGGCTCTATTGACAGATTTATGGGCATTTTGATTGAGCATTTTGCTGGCGCATTCCCGCTTTGGCTTGCTCCTGAACAGGTTAGAGTGCTGCCAATCACCGACAGAAACAACGATTATGCAAATTCATTGTGCGAAGTTTTAAAACAGGAAGGCATCAGAGCAACTGTAGACGAACGCAACGAAAAGGTTGGGTATAAAATTAGAGAAGCTCACAACATGAAAATTCCATATTTGATTATTGTTGGCGATGAAGAACAGGCAAACGGCACAATCTCAATCCGTGGCAGAGGCAATGAAAACGCAAGCGGTTTAAATATGTCGCAATTTGTAGAAAGACTTAAAGACGAAATAAAAAGCAAAAAAATATAGTTAAAAATGCTTTGAAAAAACTTTTAAACAAGATATAATAATTTTAGTTTTTAAAAAGGAGTTTAAAATTATGTCACAAATTCTTGCACTTGACGCAACTCAAATTATTTTAATTGTTTTGATTGGTTTGCTTGT
>CALWTN010000004.1 GCA_944384475.1 uncultured Clostridia bacterium | reverse complement strand
CACAAGAGTTGCACTATCGTTCTGTTGCAACATTTTTGTGGCAGAATAGCCATAAAAACTGCCCACTTCCAAAATTTTTGTGCAGTTGTTTTGCTTTAAAATTTGCAGCAATCTTTGCAAAGTTTGCGGCCTGATTATTGGAAGATAACTTTGCTTTGCCGCACTCTCAATCTCACAAATTTTCATCAGTCCAGTGTAACAATAGTCAAAATCATCGGTCTGCGCTTGGTGCGCTTGAAGATGAAGTTTGAAATGTTTCTTCTTATAGTGTTTTTTATAACCGCAGGCTCCACGCCACGCAAATCTTGCTCTTTAAGCGAAGCGATGATGGCAGCCTTTGCGTCTTGAACAAACGCCTCCATTTCATCTTGATAAACCACGCCACGAGTGATAATAAACGGCTCGCTTGAAACGCAACCACTGACGTTGTTAATATTCACAACAACCACGCAAATGCCATCTTCTGAAAGTTGCTTACGCTCTTTAAGCACGTTGCTGTCCATGTCACCAATACCTATTCCATCCACAAGCCTTTGTCCAGCCGTCACAAAGCCCGATTGCTTGATAGAGTTTGCGCCAAGTTCAACTTGCATACCCAGCGATGGCAATAAGATATTGCGTGCTTCCATGCCAAGCTGCTGAGCAAGCAGCGAATGCATCCTTAAATGTCTGTATTCGCCGTGGATTGGTATAAAAAACTCAGGCTTTGTCAATGAATGGATGGTTTTAAGTTCTTCTTGGCATGCGTGGCCAGAGACATGCACATCTGCAAGTTCATCATAAATAACATCTGCGCCAAGTTTGTAAAGAGCGTTGATCACATTGTAAACAGATTTTTCGTTACCCGGAATTGGAGAAGCGGAAAAGACAATCAAATCGTTTTCTCTAAGTTTAATCTTTTTAAATTCGCCCGCCGCCATTCTTGTAAGCGCACTCATTGGCTCGCCTTGGCTTCCAGTTGTGACAATCAAAAGTTCGTTGTCGGCATACTTGTCCACTTTGTCGATATCAACAATATTATCTTTATTATATTTTAACTCGCCAATTTTCATGGCAACTTCGCTGACATTGATCATGCTTCTGCCAGTGAAAGCAACCTTTCTTTTGTATTTTTCTGCCAAATCCAAAATTTGTTGCAACCTATGGATATTTGATGCAAAAGTTGCAATAAACAACCTTTTTGATTGATTTTTTTCAAAGATTGTGTCAAGAGTTCTGCCAACTGAGCGTTCACTCATCGAGTAGCCTTTGCGGCATACGTTGGTGCTTTCGCAAAGCAAAAGTTTAACTCCCCTTTTGCCAAGTTCGCCAAATCTTGCAAGATCGGTCATGCTTCCATCAATAGGTTCAAAATCAATCTTAAAGTCACCAGTATGAATGATGTTTCCAACCGGCGTGGTTATGCAAAGAGCAAGCGAGCCTGCGATTGAGTGGCTAACCTTAATAAACTCGATTGTAAAAGAGCCAAGTTTAAGCACGTTTTTAGGCTTAACAGAAATGGCTTTATATTTAATCTTATCAAACTCTTTCATCTTGTTTTCAACAAGCGCCAAGGTCAAACGAGAGCCATAGATAGGCACGTTTAATTCTTTCAACACAAAAGGAAGCGCACCTATGTGATCTTCATGCCCGTGCGTCAAAATAATCGCCTTCACTTTTTCTCTGTTTGCCAAAAGGTAGTTTATGTCAGGAATAACGATGTCCACACCCGGCAATTCTTCGCCAGGAAAGGTCAATCCTGCATCAATAACGATAATTTCATCGTTAAATTCGATGGCGGTCATATTTTTTCCTATTTCACCCACACCGCCAAGAAAGGTGATCTTAACTTTGTTGTTCATTTCTCTCCTTTTTTTCATTAAAAATTTAAACGGCAGTCGCCGAAATTAAAAATAATAAAGATAAATATGTTTTATAACAAAAACTTTGCTTTTGTAATTGTGTCTTGTTCTTCCAACTTCTTTGATGAAAGCACGGTCTCTTTATCCACGTAATATCTCATACCTTGGCACGAGAAGAAATTCATCATCTCAAACATAGATGAAACCACATTAAACACAGGCACAATGATAACAAGCGAAAACACTCCAAGCCCAAGAGCTAAAAGAATGCATGCAAAATAGGTTGCTAGGCAAAACAACACTGATCTTGCAGCGCCTCTTGCCACTGCTGCAATGCCTTTGCCAAAAGCACGATAAACATTTTCACCGCTCACAACCATTGCTGGCGCCCAGCCCATTGTTAAAAAGTGTTTTACAAACAAAATAATAGTTGCAATTATCAAAAAGACAAATGGCATAGCAAGCGCAAACTCCGTGCCGTTAACCGTCAACAATAAGTAGAAAATTGCGGCTGTGGCAACGTTAAACGGCAAGCAAAACAGCGTTCTATAAAAAGCATAAGGCAGCGATTTTTTCATAGTCCTAACCCAAGTTGACGCAAAGCCGTGTTTTGCATGAGAAGACATATAGCCATACATCATCTCATTGACAACAAACCTGCCCACGTTCATAAATATTGGCCTAAGCAAAAACAGAACAACGCAAATGTAAATTCCCGCTGCCAAATGATTTGTAAACAAAGCGGTTAAAACGCTGATAAGCACATCAATCACACTGACGAAAACTGGCGCAATGCTGCCACCATAAAAAAGCCCAGCCAAAGCGAAATCTTCAAACAGCTGCCTATTCCAGTTTTCAACCACAATATCTTTAAGCACGTTGTAAAAAGGCATGATCAAGCCTATTACGATGACCCAAACTATGATGCGATAAAAAATCAGTTTCCAAGTTTTATCAAAATTTGCAAACGAAATTTTGAGATAATTTTTAAATGTCATACCTTTTCCTTGTTTAGATTATAACAAATCAAAAATTTTTAAGCAAGAAAATTTAGACATCAAAAGAATTTTTTTAATTGAAATTTGACTATTAAACACCGATCGACAAAATTTTGTAAACAACCTCGCCATTTGGAGTGTTCACTCTAACAATTTCGCCCGCCTTATGCCCTAAAAGCGCCGCACCAACAGGCGATTCGTTAGAAATCAATCCTCTTTTAGGATCGCTTTCATCCGAGCCAATTATGGTGTATTCCACTTCTTCGTCAAATTCTTCGTCATAAAGTTTAACCTTTGTGCCAAGGTTGACTTTTGATGTGTCGATGTCAGATTTTTTTATAATCACAGCGTTTAACAATGTGTCTTCAATTTCGGCAATTTGGCTTTCAATCAGCGCTTGCTCGTCCTTTGCCGCATCATATTCTGAGTTTTCAGACAAATCGCCAAACTCCCTAGCCAAACCAATTTTCTTAACAACTTCTGGACGCTTTACAGTTTTGAGATATTGCAGTTTCTCTTCAAGTTGTTTCTTTCCTTCTGGTGTCAAATATTTTACTGCCATAGCAAACCTCCAAAAACACAATAAGGATATTATATGCATCTCAAGCAAAAAAGTCAATCAAATTAAACAATTATTTAAAGTATTTTTGTCATGCTTTTTGACATACTAACAAAAAGGAGGTTTCAAAATGCTTACTTTTATTGCCTTTGCCTTGACCATCGCTGGTTGTGTCAACTGGTTGATGATTGGACTGTTGCAATACGATTTTGTTGCAGGGATTTTCGGCTATCAAGGCAGCGTTTTTTCAAGACTAATTTATATCGTAATCGGTGCGGCAGCAGTATTTTTGGTGATTAAATTGTTTGTAGAAAAAGGCTCTATCCATGTTTGGGGCGGAAAAAAGAAAAAAATTCAACAGATGAGAGAAAACTACGCTCATTCCAATATCGAAGCCTCAAAAGAGCAATCTCGCAAACGTGAAAGCGGCTACCATGACAGCGAAGAAGAAAATGATTATCAAGCGTCCTCGCACCCACAAAATCAGCAAATAAGCCTGTTTGACGAACATTTTGACGACAAATGATTTGACTTTATCGCTTTGTTTTGCTAAACTTTTTTCGTGAGGTAAAAATGGTTACTTTGGTTATATTGGATGGTTTTGGCATAAACAAATCTCGATTTGGCAATGCGATTAAAGCCAGCGGCACGCCATACTTAAAAAAACTCATCAAAAAATATCCACACGCCGTTCTCAAAGCCAGCGGCAACGCTGTCGGCTTGCCAGAAGGTCAAATGGGAAACAGCGAAGTTGGGCATTTAACTTTGGGCGCTGGAAGGGTTGTGCTGCAAAATCTTGAAAAGATAAATAAAGCGATTGAGGACGAAAGTTTTTTTAGCAATCCAAATTTGCTTAAAGCAATTTCACACGCTGAGAAAAACGGCAGCGCTCTGCATCTTTTGGGGCTGCTTTCTGACGGCGGAGTGCATTCGCATATCTCTCACCTGCAAGCGCTGTTAGAGCTTGCAAAAAACAGTGCCATCAAAAATGTTTATGTGCATGTGATAACTGACGGCAGAGACACAAATCCAACGCACGGACAATATTTTGTGCAAGATTTGCAAGAAATGATGCAAGGCAGCAACGCAAAAATTGCCACCATTTGCGGCAGGATTTTTACAATGGACAGAGAGCAGCGCTATGACAGGTTGCAAAAAGCCTATGACCTTTTAACGCAAGGCAAAGGCAAAAAATTCAGCGATCCTGTTGAAGCGATTAAGCAAAGTTATGCAAACGGCGAAACTGATGAGTTTATAGAGCCGATCTTGATTGATAAAAATGGGCTTATCAAAGATGGCGACAGCGTGATCTTTTACAACTTCCGCTCGGATAGAGCAAGAGAAATTTCTTTTGCTTTCACAGATCCTAAATTTTCACACTTTAAAACCAAAAAATTTAAAAATTTGATGTTTACAACGATGGAACAGTATGACGTTGAATTAAAAAATGTAAATGTCATCTTTCCGCCAGAAAAAATTGAAGACAACCTCAGTGCGATAATCTCAAAAGCAGGATTAAAACAATTTCACATCGCCGAAACAACAAAATATGCGCATGTGACCTTCTTTTTCAACGGCACTATTGAGCAGCCTTATCCAAATGAAGAGCGAAAGCTTATTGAAAGCATAGAAACCACAGATTTTTCTCCATATCCAAAAATGAGAGCATTGGAGATCACGGAGGCAAGCCTTGATGCCATCGCCAAGAACGAATACGATTTTATTTTGATTAATTATTCAAACACCGACATGCTCGGCCACACTGGCAACTTTGACTCGGCAAAGCAAGCTGCCGCATGCGTAGACAAACAAGCCTATGCCATCGCTCTTGCAACTTTGATGGCGGGAGGAACTTGTATAATCACAGCCGACCACGGCAACGCTGAACTTATGTATGATAAATTTGGCACGCCAATCACCTCTCACACCACTTTTGATGTGCCTTGCATAATTGTTTCAAAAAATAAAATAAAACTTGCAACAAAAAAAGGCTCGCTTGCTCGCATCGCTCCAACAGTGCTTAAACTTTTAAATCTCGAAATTCCAAGCACAATGGAAAAGCCTTTGATTAAATAATTTAAATAAAAAAAATAAATATTTATTCGCCTTTAAAAACAAAGCGAATAAATATTTTTTATAATCCTATTTCTTTTTCTTCAAGGCTGATGTGAGCCTCGATTTTTTCTTCATATTTTGTTATATCTTGCACGCTCACTTCATAAGCAGTTTTTTGATAAGAAACATCGTCAATCACCTTGGTGAATTTGCGTGATTGAATTCTGCCTTGAACAGAAATTTTGTCACCTACTCTAAAATTTTTGGCAAAAAGTGCGTTTCTGCCCCAAGCTATGAGTGGGATATAATCTGATTTTTTAAAGAAAGGTCTGTTGACTGCCAATAAAATATCGTTGATCTGTCTTTTAAAAGGCGTTTCTCTGAAAATCGGAGGTTTACAAACGAAACCTGTAAGTTCTATTATGTTGCTGTCACTGACGCTGCTCTTTTGCGCAACATCCTTGCAAAGCACGCTTAAAAGCAATTTGCTTTTGCCGTTTTCTTCATAATTATGCGACCTAAACTCGCCATAAATATCAAGCTTTTCGCCCACTTGAAAAGTAAATTTGCCAAGTGAAATAAGCCTTTCAGAAATGGTGATTGGAATGCTATCCACCGTCCCTGACAGCCTTTGCACATCCAGCACAAAGTCATAAAATTTTTCTCCGCCATAAAGTTCATGGCTAAATTCAGGTGCTTTTGAAACTGTTCCGGAAAGAAACACTGAATTTGTCTTTTCGTATTCCATTAATTTTCTCCTTTTACTTTTGGTGTTGCACGCCGTTTCTATCAATCTCGTAGCCCTCATGATAAACAAGTTCGCCCACCGATGTTATCTCATATCCCTGCATAGTAAGCCTATCCAAAATCATTCTCAGCCCATCCAAAATGTTGTCAGAGTTGTTGTGCATCAAAATAATCGAGCCATTTTTAACAGATTTGGTCACCCTGTCACACATTTGTGCGGCTGACAAACCCTTCCAATCAAGCGTATCAACGTCCCATTGGATGGTTATCAAATTTTGATTTTTTGCCTCTTCAAGCAAAGTGTTGTTATAAGAGCCATAAGGCGCTCTAAAAAGTTCAACCTCTTTGCCTGTTATATCTTTAATCTTTTGGATGGACAATGAAAGTTCATTTTGAATTTCTTGTGCGCCAAGTTTTGCCATGTCAGGATGTTTGTTGGAGTGAGTGCCGATTTCTATGCCCGCCTCATCAATTTTTTTGACAGTTTCAGGATATTCATCCACCCAAAAACCAACAAGAAAGAAAGTTGCAGTGACGTTGTATTCTTTTAAAATCTCCAAAATGCCCTCGGTTTTATCCGCACCCCAAGCGGCATCAAACGAAATGGCAACTTGTTTTTTGTTAGTGTCCACGCTATACACAGGCACAAGTCTTGTGGAGTATCCGAAAAAAACTTCGGCAAGCCTTGCTCCGCTGAACGACACAGCAAGAAGAATACAAACAATTATCATGACGGTTACAATTTTGATTGTTCTTGATTTAACAACTGCAAAATGCATGTGCAAACCTCGCTTTTAATGATATAGGATTTGATTTTTTTGACAAAGAAAAGAACCACGTTGTTATTGTCTAGTTAGGTCGAGTGTTGTCGATAAAAAAATCATAGTATACTTTATTTGCAGATAAGCCAAAATATGTCAAAAAAAGCATGCATAAAATGCATGCCTATTATTTTTTTTAATTATCAGCAGTATGGATAAATGCCTAAAAATTTCTTTTTGACGATAAGCTCGCCGCTTGAAAGCCTGTCGCTTACTTTAAACTTTTTGGTTTCTAGCGGCAAAATTTTAAGCCCAAAATCAACAGCAACAACACTTGAAAGATTGTTAAGAATTGCGAATCCAACTTTTGCACCGCTTGCCAAATTGAAATATTTTAAACCTTTGCCATATCTTGAAGAAAGTGCAAAATTTTTGCATTCAATCTTTTTAAAATGTCCATCACTAGCAAAAGCGATCACTGTGTCGTTTTGGCTGAACTGACCTGCATACACAACGCTGTCGCCATCATCAAGATTTATTCCTTTTACGCCTATCGAAATCCTGCCCTGTTGAGGCGCTTCGCTGCTGTCAAAAGCCAAACTCATGCCAAAAGCCGAAAGCATCAAAACTTTTTTGGAAGCATCCAAATACTCCACATTGATCAAACTGTCGCTATCTCCAATTTTAACTGCTTGATAGTAAGATTTTTGCGTCAAAGTATCTTCCAAAGATGAGCGTTTGATCATTCCGCTCTGCGTAAAGAACAACACCTCTGATTGTTTTGCAACTGGCAAGATTTTAACCGCCCTTTCTGTTGGCAGAGCGTTTTTGTCAAGTTCAAGCATAGAAAATCCCTTGTCTCGCCATTTGCACTCTTTTAATTTATCCATGCTGGTTTTGATCACATTTCCTCTGTCTGAGAAAATAAGCACGGTGTCTTGATTTGTGCAATTTAAAATTTGAGTGTGCACATCCGTCAAAGTTGAGCCGTCCACCAAACTTTTGTTTGACATAGAGTAATTTTTTGCTGTCACTTTTTTAACAGTTCCACCAGCAGTGAGCGCAAGCACATAGTTTTGTGCAGAAACCACCTCAGTTGTGGCTTCTTTAACTTTTATTTCAGCATTTTTAAGCACTTGACTCTTTCTTGGAGACGAGTAATTTTTCTTTATCTCCAAAATCTCTCTTTTAATGACGTTGTTTTGAAGTGTCTTGCTGTTTAGTATTTTTGTAAGCGTGTCAATCGTTTGGTTGAGTTCTTTGAGTTCAGTTTTAAGTTTATCCTCCTCCAAATTGACAAGCCTTGCAAGCCTCATATCTAAAATTGCTTGTGTCTGTTTTTCCGAAAAAGCAAATTTTGCTTTAAGTCTGTTCTTGGCTTCGGTTACAGTCGGACTTGTTTTGATAATTTTTATCACCGCATCAATATTTGCAATCGCCTTTAAAAGCCCTTCAACGATATGCGCTCTCTCCTTTGCCGCATTGAGATCAAATTTGGTTCTGCGAATGATGACCTCTCGTTGATAATTGGTGTAATATGAGAGAATATCCATAAGCCCAAGCAATCTCGGCTTTCCGCCTGCGATTGCCACCATATTTATGGCATAAGAAACTTGCATGTTTGTTGATTTAAACAAAATCTCCAAAATTTTGTTTGGATTTGCTTCCTTTTTAAGACGGATGATTGCTCGCATGCCATTCTTGTCGCTTTCGTCTCTAATTTCGCTTATGGCAGAGAGTTTATCCTTATTGTTTTCTTTTAACTCCACAATCTTTTGCAAAAGAGCGGCTTTGTTCACTTGATATGGAAGCTCGGTTATAACCAAACTGCATTTATCGCCATTGTTTTCTATGTTGACTTTGGCACGAATGGTTATTTTGCCTTTGCCTGTTTCGTAAGCACTTTTCAAGCCATCTTCAAAAATCAACTGCCCGCCAGTTGGAAAATCTGGCCCTTTGATTATCTCCATCATCTGCTGCAAGGTGATCTTTGGATTGTCAATGTATGCCACAACGCCGTCAATCACTTCGCCAAGATTATGAGGTGGTATGTTGGTTGCCACACCAACTGCAATTCCAGAAGCGCCGTTGACAAGCAGGTTTGGAAATCTTCCCGGCAACATGTCAGGCTCTTTTAAAGTGTCGTCAAAGTTCAAACTCCACTTGACGGTGTCCTTTTCAAGATCACGCAAAAGCTCCATGGCAAGCGGAGCAAGCCTCGCCTCTGTATAACGCATAGCTGCGGCACTGTCACCATCAACCGATCCAAAATTTCCGTGTCCCTCAACCAGCGGAGCACGCAACACAAAATTTTGGCTCATTCTCACCATGGCATCATACACACTGCTGTCGCCGTGCGGATGATATTTACCCATGCAATCGCCGACTATTCTTGCCGACTTTCTAAAAGGTTTTTCTGGTTGCAAGCCAAGTTCTAACATAGAGTAAAGAATGCGCCTTTGCACAGGTTTAAGCCCGTCTTCCACCCTCGGCAAAGCTCTGTCCAGCACGACATGCTCGGTGTAAGGAATCATGGAGTTATGCAACACTTCATCAAGTGATTTATATATGATTTCTTCCATTCTAGCCTCCCTTATACTCGTTCATAAACGTGTCAACCCTGTCGAAATTGGCATGCTGAGAAATATATTCTTTTCTTGCATCAATGTCATCGCCCATAAGCGTAACCACCATCTTTTCCGCCTCCGCTGCATCATCAATCGTCACCTGAATCAGCGTGCGCTTTTCTGGATCCATAGTGGTTTCAAAAAGTTGCTCTGGATTCATCTCGCCAAGCCCTTTATATCTTTGAATCATATAGCCTTTGCCACATCTAGCCACCGCTGCTGGAAGTTCTGCATCTGAATAAACATACTCTTCAAAGCCCTTTTTGTAAACCTTATAAAGTGGTGGAAGCCCAATAAACACATGCCCATCGTTGATGAGTTCACGCATATATCTGAAAAAGAAAGTAAGCAAAATCGCCCTGATGTGTGCGCCGTCTTGATCGGCATCAGAAAGAATGATAACTTTGTTATACCTCAAACTAGAAAGGTCAAAATCCTCGCCAATCCCTGTTTCCAGTGCACTGATGATCGTTCTGATTTCTTCATTGCCAAGCACCTGATCGATTCGCTTTTTCTCAGCATTAAGCGGCTTGCCTCTAAGCGGTAAAATTGCTTGAAAGGATCTGTCACGCCCTTGCTTAGCACTTCCGCCCGCAGAATCTCCTTCCACGATAAATAGTTCCGCCTTTTCACGATTGCGAGATGACGAAGCAGCAAGCTTGCCCACCAAATTGAAATTGTCCGCCGAGTTTTTTGCACGTGAAAGTTCTTTTGCGCGTTTGGCAGCCTCTCTGGTTTTTGCCGCTGCCTTGGCTTTATCCAAAATCGCCTCAGCCACCGAAGCGGACTTTTTGGCACTTAAAAATTCGCTTAACCCTTTGATTGCAAGCGCTTCAACCTTAACCCTTGCCTCAGGATTGCCTAGTTTGGTTTTGGTCTGCCCTTCAAATTGAACGTTGTTCATCTTCACTGACAGCACCATCGTCACGCCTTCTCTGAAATCTTCACCCAAAAAATTGGCGTCTTTTTCTTTTAAAATATTGTTGGAACGAGCGTAATCGTTAAACACTTTGGTGATTGCTGACTTTGCGCCTGTTTCGTGCGTTCCGCCTTCTGTGGTTGGAATGTTGTTGACATAGGAAAAACAACTTTCTGTGTAACCGTCTGTGTAAATAAGAGCAAGTTCCATTTGAAAATCTTTATCCTCTTGCTCAATATAAATAGGCTTTGCAAACAATTTGGTTTTTCCCTCCACCAAATAGTCGGCAAAATCAGAAATTCCGCCCTCATAATGAAAGGTTGCTTGTCCGCCCTCAATTTTATCAATCACATTGATTTTTAAATTTTTGTTTAAGAAAGCAAGCTCTCTTGCGCGCCTTGAAATCACTTCAAAATTAAACGACTGCTTGCCAAAGATTGCCTCATCTGGCAAAAATGTTACTTTCGTGCCTGTTTTTGTAGCGCTGCCCACCACTGAAAGCGGTTTTTCCACCAGCCCGCCATGCACTTTTCCATCATTGCCTTCTTTGCTTGCAAAACGCATGTTATGCTCTTTGCCGTCCCTATAAACTGTGACATCACACCACGAAGAAAGCGCATTGGTCACCGAAGCACCAACGCCATGCAAACCGCCCGAAAACTTGTAATTGGAATTATTAAACTTTCCACCAGCGTGCAAAGTTGTGTAAACCACTTCAACGCCTGACTTTTTCATAGTTGGATGAATGTCAACCGGAATTCCACGTCCGTTATCCTCCACAGTTGCACTTCCATCTCTGTTTAACGTTATTGTGATTGTGTCGCCGTATCCACTTGATATTTCATCGATGGCATTGTCCACAATCTCCCATAAAATATGGTGATAACCTTTTGGGCCTGTTGTGCCTATATACATTCCCGGTCTAAGCCTAACAGCATCAAGCCCTTCCAAAACAACAATATCTTTTGATTTATATTCAGCCATGCTTTCTCCTAGTTAAAATCAATTTACATATTTATTATAGCATATTCAAAAGTTTTAACCAAGAAATTTTATTCTTTGCCAATTTGTATTTTTATGCATTAAAATGTATAAATACTCTTAAATAAAAGCTGCGTGCTTTGCGTAATATATATGTATGAAAAAGATTGTTTTTACTGGTGGTGGAACTGCTGGCCATATCTATCCAAACATAGCAATAATGGAAAGCCTCAAAGATTACGAGGTGCATTATATCGGCTCGGACGGCATGGAAAAACAAATTTTAAAGGATTTCCCAAAAGTCAAATATCACCAAATACCAACTGTAAAATTTGACAGGACTCTGCTTGCAAAAAATTTTTTAATTCCATTTAAGCTTTACAAAAGCGTAAAGCAAACCAAAAAACTTTTGCAAGAAATTGCGCCTAACATCATTTTTTCAAAGGGCGGATATGTCGCACTTCCTGTGGCGTTGGCAGCAAAAAAATTGAATATAAATTTGATAACGCATGAAAGCGATCTTTCGCTTGGCCTTGCAAATAAAATAATTGCGAGATCTGCGAAAATCGTATGCACCACCTTTTATCAAACAAGCAAACAAAACAGAAAGTTTATTTGGACTGGTCAACCTCTGCGCAAGCAAATTTTTGAAGGCGATAAATGCAAGGTGCTTTCAAAAATTGGAGAGCAACATAAACCAATTTTGCTTTTTGTCGGAGGCAGTTTAGGCTCAAAAAGAATTAACGATCTTTTAAGAGATCCATCCTTTTTGACTGACGAATTTACTGTTTTGCACGCCGTGGGAAAAAACAACATTCAATCATTTTCTCCACAAAAAAATTATTATCCTTTTGCCTACCTAAACCCAATTTCAGATTTTTATGCCGCAAGCGATTTGGTGATTACAAGAGCTGGTTCAGGCGTTATAAACGAGTTGCTTGCGCTTAAAAAGCCAATGCTGCTGTTGCCTCTTTCTAAAAAGGCCTCACGAGGAGACCAAATACAAAATGCCAAACTTTTTAAAGAAATGGGAGTTGCTGAAATGATTTTAGATGAGGATTTAACAACATCGTCATTGCGAAAAAAAATCAATTATATGGTAAAAAACATGCAATTTTACAAAAAAAACCTGCAAAAAGCGGCAAAAAACAATGCTGTGGAGCAAATTATTGAATTAATCAAAAAGTTTAGTTAAATCTGGATAGCCAAATCCTTCCAAATTTCTATTTAAACAAATGGGCTTGCAACATGACAGCAAACGGCGCTTTGCTTCGTCAGGCGTGATGTCTGGAAACTTCTCGCAAAGCAGACACATAACACCCGCAATCATTGGAGTGGCAACAGATGTGCCGCTAAGTTTTGTGTAGCCATGGTTTAAATCGCACGAAGTTATGTCAACCGCTGGGGCGACTATGTCTGGTTTAAAACTTCTAAACGAAGGACCTCGTGAAGAAAAAAAAAAAAAAAAAAAAAGCGATGGCGAAAAAGAATTATCATCAAAACGATTGTCATCCATGCCTCCGACTGTAATCAATTTTCGGCTTACGCCCGGGCTTTTAATTGACTGAAATTCAGGCCCACTATTCCCAGCTGCCGCCACAACAATAACTCCACTTTTCCAAAGCTGCTCTGCACCGTTCATAATCGGATCGTTATACCCCAAAGGCTCACTGCCAAAACTCATGCAAACAACCTTGATGTTATCTTGCTTATGATGATCATAAACCCACTCCATCGCAGACAAAATTTTGTTTGAATAAGCCTCGCCGTGGCTGTCGAGCGCTTTCAATGCATATATGTTGGCTTGCGGTGCTATGCCTTTATATTTGCCTCCGCTGCTTGCGCCCGACCCCGCACAAACGCCAGCAACAAAAGTGCCATGGCCGTTGTCGTCGTATGCTCGAGTGCGATTTGACACAAAATCCACAAACTTGCAAATGCGATCTTTGCCCAAACAAAAATCGCAATGTTTTGCGATGCCTGTGTCGATAAACGCCACGCCTACGCCCTTTCCAGAAAGTTGATTTTGCGGCATATTCAAAACTCGCCTTGCCACATGCATAAGCATCAATGCGGTGGAGTTGGCAGCAATAAACTTAACCTCTGCCCATCTTGAAAGCATGCCAATCTGCTTTTTTGTCGCTTGAACATAAAAAGAATTGATGAATAAATATTCATCCATAATGTGAATGTTATTCTTTTTGAGTAAAGCTTTTAAGTTTTCAAAATTCCTGCCGCTGACAAGGCAACTGATTTTTTTATCTTCTCCCAATAAGCCTGCCATGTAAAAAAGGTTGACATCAATTTTATTTAAGTTCATCGTATGTTCTCTAACAATTTTTTTAAATTCTCATAGGTTTGTAAAGGCAAAAATGGTTTCATAGACTCCACACTGCTTTTGAGCATGTCGTAATCAAAATTTCCCTCAGATTTCTGCTTTCCCACCTCTTGTGCAAGCCTTTTCGCTAGGGCGTCCGAATCCATATCTTTCAAAGCATCGTAAGTCTTTTTGATTTGCTCTTGTTCGTCTTGCGAAATTTTAGGCTTCGGTTGTTCTTTGGCGGGCTTGGTATATTTAAAATCTGCAAAATTTTTGCTCATCTCTCCTCCACTTTACTTTTGCATTATATGCACCAAAAATATTTTCTTCCACAAAAATTGGTTGCATAATTGCCTAGCATCGCATATATTTTTAACATGAATAACAATTTCCCTCCGCTCTATCCACAAGAAGCATATTCCGAGCAGAACAATGCTGGTGCTTTTACGAATAATAAAAACAGCGCATATTATGATGCGCCGCTTTCTCAAACCCAAAATCAACAGCAAAACCCGCTCGCTTCCATTCTTTCCAATCTCACAAACAATTCATCCGGCTCGCTCAACAATGCCATATTGCCGCTGCTTTTAAAATCTATTTCTGGTGGCATGGCAAATTCACTGGCAGAAGACAAACCTAATGACAACCCACTGCTCAATCTATTCTCTGGAATGGGACAAAATAAAAAATCCCCGCCAAAAAATGTCGGGGAAAAAGCGTTTCCTGATTAATTTTCCGCGCTGTTATATTCGTTTAAACTAACAATCGAACCGCTCTTAAAATATATGTTGCGTTTGCAGAATCTTTCTGCAATTTTTTCGTCTGTGGTTGCAACAATTAGCGTGGTTGAAGGCAAAAGGAGTTTTTGCAAAATTTCTTCGATTATTTCAATATAAAACTCGGATAGGTTTTCAAAAATGTTGTCTATCATCAAAAAGTCAAGTTTTCTGAACGACAAACGAATGAGCGAAAGGATATATTTCTCTTCAACCGATAAATTACAAATCTTTTCGTCCTTAATTTTTTCAAGAGAAAACTCTATCACTGCCTCATTGATTTTATTTTCTATTTCAGCCGCTGGAACTTTGCGCTCGTTTAAAATATATTTAAAATTTTCATAAACCGTCTTATTTTCCATAAAAACTGGCGAAACTGGCACATAACCTGCGCTTAAATCGCTGAAAAAGTTGATCTTTTTAAGCGGCCTGTCTTTAAGATACACCTCTCCTTTTGTGGGCTTTTCAAGTTTTGATATAACACGCAAAAGGCTTGTTTTGCCACTGTTATCAGCGCCAACGAACGCAACTCTTTCGCCGTCTGCAATTTCCATATTGATATCGTAAAGCGCATAAAATTCTCGTGTGTATTTTAAATACAAATGTTTGATTGAAAGCATTTTTACTCCTTGCAATTATTTTACTATAATTATTAAAAAAATAAAAGCGATTTTAACTCGCTTTTATCAATCCACCTTGCAATTCAAAACAAATTCTTGGCTGACGGGCTGAGTGTTGACAAGAATTTGCCCCGTTTTGGTTGCGTTTTCTTCCGTTTCGCCTGCAACCACTCTGAAAATCAATTTTGCAGATTTATCAACCCTAAACACGTAAATTTGATCCAGCGCCTCTTTAAGCTTTTCAAAATTTTCCTTGCTCTCTTCTCCCAAGCCATAGTATTTTAGGCTTGTAAGTGAATTCCAGCGGTTGCTTTCGGCAATGTTGGCGGAAATTTTTTGCTCGTTTTCTTTAAAAAATATTATGCTCAAATCATCCACATCGCTCATAATCTGAATGTCATAATATTTATCTTCCACACGCTTATCTTCTTGAAAATCAATTTTAAGCGAAAAATCATGGCTTCCCGCCGCTGTGGCATTGCTTAAATATGCAACTATAATTTGGTTGCTTTTCTCACAGCCCACAAGCAAAAACGCAAACACAAGCAGCAGTGTTAAAAACCTTATCTTTTTCATATTTTCACCTCTCTAAACATGTTTGCCATGTAAAGAGAGGTTTAAACATTTTAATATACTTCTGGGTTTGATTTTTCTGCCTTATCTTCAATCTCAGCCACGAGAACCTCGGTGGTCAAAAGCGTTCCTGCCACACTTGCCGCATTTTGAAGCGCACTTCTAGTCACTTTTGTAGGGTCGATAATGCCGCTTTCAATCATATCCACATACTTGTTTGCAAGCGCATCATATCCAAAAGCATTTTGCTGCAAGTTTTCAAGCACTTTGTTTACGACAACGCCGCCATCTACGCCAGAGTTTTTTGCAATCTGCCTGATTGGCGCTTCAAGGGCTTTTAATATGATGTTTGCACCAGTTTTTTCATCGCCAGTAAGTGAAGACACCAACTTTTCAACACGAGGCTTAACCTTTAAAAGTGCAACGCCGCCGCCAGGCACAACTCCTTCTTCACTTGCTGCCTTCGTTGCCGAAAGAGCATCTTCAATCCTCAATTTCTTTTCCTTCATTTCAACTTCTGTGGGCGCGCCAACCTTGATAACAGCCACGCCGCCAGCAAGCCTTGCCAGCCTATCCGACAACTTTTCTTTTTCATACTCACTGTTTTGCTGAGCAAGTTGAGATTTAATAAATTTCACACGCTCAGCGATGGCCGCTTTCTCTCCTGCGCCTTCAACAATGGTGGTGCTGTCCTTATCCACTCTCACCATCCTTGCTCTGCCAAGCATATCAAGTGAAAGCTCACGCAAATCTGTTCCAACTTCCTCTGAAATCACCTTGCCACCAGTTAGCACAGCTATATCTTCAAGCATAGCCTTTCTTTTATCACCAAAACTTGGCGCTTTAACTGCCACACAGATGAAAGTGCCACGAAGTTTGTTTAAAATCAGTGTGGTAAGCGCTTCGCCCTCCACCTCATCAGCGATTATCAAAAGTTTGCCGCTGACTTTAACAACAGCCTCCAAAATTGGTAAAATCTCTGCAATTTGCGAAATCTTTTTGTCGGTTATCAAAATGTAAGGATTATCGAGTTCTGCAACCATTTTTTCAGCGTTGGTGGACATGTAAGGCGAAAGATATCCTCTATCAAACTGCATGCCTTCCACCACACTGAGCTCGGTGTTCATCGTCTGCGACTCTTCAACAGTTATCACGCCATCAGCGCCCACCTTTTCCATAGCATCAGCGATGAGTTTTCCAACATCTTCATCACCAGCAGATATGCTTGCCACTTTGGCTATATCACTCTTGCCACTCACCGGCTTAGAAAGTTCTTTTAAGCCTTTTGTCGCCTCGCCAACTGCCTTAAAAATGCCTTTTTTGAGTATGATTGGGTTTGCACCAGCAGCAAAATTTCGCATGCCTTCATTGACTATCGCCTGAGCAAGCACTGCTGCCGTGGTTGTGCCATCGCCAGCCACATCGTTGGTTTTAACCGAAACCTCTTTAACGAGTTCGGCGCCCATGTTTTCAAACGGGTCACTAAGTTCAATCTCCTTTGCGATTGTAACTCCATCGTTGGTTATCAAAGGCGAGGCAAACTTTTTGCCCAACACCACGTTGCGCCCTTTTGGCCCTAGTGTGATTTTAACGGTGTCTGCAAGAATGTTGACACCTCTTTCGAGGCTAGATCTTGCCTCTTGTCCCTGTTTAATTAATTTTGCCATATATCCTCCTATTCAATCACAGCGAGAATGTCGCTCTGTCTGACAATTACAAGTTTTTGATCGCCGTCTTCAATCTCCACGCCGGCATATTTTGAATAAAGCACGCTGTCGCCCACTTTAACAAGCATTTTAACATCTTTTCCATCGCAAGTTCCACCTTCGCCAACCGCAACAACCTTGGCAATTTGCGATTTATCCTGCGCCACCGATGGCAACAAAATGCCTCCCTTGCTCTCCTCTGTTTTTTTAGGCTGCAACACAACTCTGTCAAAAAGTGGTTTTAATTTCATGATTTCCTCCTTAAATATTACGCTATTAGTTTACAACCCTGCATGATTTTTGTAAAGCAAAAGTGCCAGTTTTAACAGAATACTTTGTCGCAATTAGTCATAAAAATATTAATGATGAAAATTGCAAAAAACAAAAAATTAACGCTCGCCTTATTAACACTTTTGCTTCTTATTGTTATATGCGCAGGTGTGCTTACAAACTATTTTTGCTCAACATTATTCATTGGCGAAATGCAAATTGCCTCTGGCAAATTTACCGTGCCTCAAAATGAGGCTTATTTGGTTGCAGTGGCAAAATCACAAAACAGCCTTGAAGCACAAGCACTGGCAACTGACTATGCCAGCCAAGGTTGTTCGGGTTATATTTGGCAACAAGACGGATATTTTCATGTGGTTTTCAGCGCACATGAAAAACAAAACGATGCCACGCTTATAAAAGAAAAATTACAAGAAAATGACATCAAAAGCCACATACTCAAAGTAAATTTCGCCTCTTACAGCATTAGTGAAGAGCTTTCTACAAAAAATCATTCAATCTTGCAACAAGCCTCTTCAAGTTTTTTTAGCACGTTCAGAACGCTTTGTGATTTGGCGGTAGGCTTAGAAAGCAACGTCTACACTGCACAGGCCGTGCAAGAAAAACTGCTTTCATTGCAAGAAAATATCAAACAAATAAGCCAGCAATTTCAACAGATTTTTGCTTCTTCACAAAATCCGCAAATGCTTTCACTTGGCGAATATATCGCCGATCAACTTGAATGCGTCATGCTTTCTCGCAACAACAATTTAAGTATAAAATATCATGCTGTCCAATTATTGGACATTTATAGAAATATGACACAAGAATTTAACTGTTAAAAAAATAGTGATAATATTTTGCTAGGCTATCTCCCTCGCCAGTTGTCATAAAAAAACAATCGTTTCCGCCCGATGAAGGGCAAAATTCGCAAAGACGCTTGCCAATTCCTTCACTACTTCCAAAAAGCTGACAGTCACATAAACTTTTTATTTGCGGCTTTATTGCTTCAAAATGAGTGCAACCAAGCACGATAGCTCGTGGCGAAATTGGGTGAATATGCTGCTGTAACAAAGGCGTTAAACAATCCAAATCAAACAAGTTTTGGTCAATCAAACTTGGCAAATTTTGAATGCTGAGGGTGCGCACTTGTGGATATTTTTTTAAAAGAGGGCTGCATTTTAGAGTGGTGTTTGTGGCAAGTAGCAACACCTCATTCTCTGCAAATTTTTGGCACGCTGGCTTGATGGCAGGCTCGCAACCAATGAAAGTTATTTGAGGATACAGTTTTCTAACGCTGCTTATTGCAGCGGCTGTTAAGGTGTTGCACGCAAAAACGACTATATCCGGCTTAAAAAAGCTGTTTAAAAAATCCACCAAATATTTGGCAATATTTATTAAAGTTTTTTTATCTTTATCGCCGTATGGCGCATTTTTTTCGTCCGCTAAAAACAAAAACTGGCAATCGTGAGCACAAGCAAACAAATTTTTAAGCACGTTTAATCCGCCACTGCCACTGTCGATAACTGCAACTTTTTTCACATAGTTATATATGCTAAATTGACTGTATAATTGCTTGTGAAATGATATTTGTCAAAGTGTCGAGTTCGGTGTGAATATCTTTTGGTGTGAGAATTAAATTCTGAGGAAACTGACTGCTGACTTTGCCTGCCAAAAGCATAGTTGGAACGCCAACGCTAATGCATGGAACGCCCAAAGTCTCTCTGCAAAGTTTGTTGCCAAGGTTATTCACCGCACTGGCTGGCGTCATGCCAACATCATTTATTTGCACTGACGTTGTCAGTCTGGATGCCGAGTTTGTGCCAAGAGCGTCAAAAATAATCACACCATCAACATCCAGCCACAACGAAAGCACATGCACCATATCAAAAGAATTTATGCCAGTGTTGGTGAAAATATTTGGTGCAAACTTGAAAACACGCAACGCTTTGTTGAAAACATCAAGGTTTATTTTGTCCAAAACCTGCGCACCTATGCTGTCTGCAAGAATTGCAGGATTGCCAAGCCCCACCAAAAGCAGTCTTGATTTTTTACCCAACGAATTTCGTCTAAGCAAACTTTTAATGCCCTTGGCAATTTGCTGTGAAATATATTCTTCGCACTCTGTTCGGTATCCGTGCATAAGTGGAGCATTAAAAATCATATAGCAGCCTTTATCAAACCCTGTTTGCTGCGCTTTTTCTTCGCTGTTGACATTTATTTTTCCTATGCTGAGCGAATATTTACCTTGCTGGGTTTGCTCGTAACCCAAATGTTTTAAATCCGCCCCGCATTCGTCAATTAAATCATACATATAAATTATTTTGGTTTAATTCAAAAAAATTATTTATTTTACTTGCAAATTCGTGATAGTTATGATATAATCTCAAAAGACTTGAAAAGGAGAAGAACATGGCAAACATCAAATCGGCTAAAAAAAGAATTTTGGTTGCACAAAAAAACCGTGAAAAAAACAAAGCCATCAAATCAAAAATCAACACCTATACACGCAAATTTAAAGAGGCTTTGGCATCTGGTGATGTTGCTCTCAGTGAAAAAGCATACAGCGAAATTACATCTGTTCTTGATTCAGCAGTGGCAGATGGCGTTATTCATGCAAACTGCGCAGCAAGAAGAAAATCGAAATTTGCAATCGCTCTTGATAAAATTAGAAACAAATAAATTTAAAAATAAAACCGAACAAATTGTTCGGTTTTTTTAATCTATTTCAATGCCATGATTTCTTAAAATTTCATTGCCACGACTCTTTCTTGCTAGCAATGTTTGAATGTTGTATTCCTCATCTTTCGCAGCAAGTGGGCTTGAACTTCCGCTTGATAAAAGCTTCGAACTTCTCAACAGAGCAGCTTTATCTGCCGCCTTTGCCAAAACTTCAAGCTCATGCTTATTAAACTTGCTTTCTAAATTTTTAAAACCATCTCCGCCGTTTACATAAAATTCAGCAAGTGCCACGCAAAACAACACCTTGTCCGCTTTGTCTATGCTCTCGTCACAAAATTTTGATATGTCTTTCCCAGCATGTTCAAAATCAGGAAGCCTATCTGCCAAGGCGTGGTGTTTAAAATCATAAATATCGCTGCCAGCATTCCCTCTAAACTTAATCAAAGACAGCCCTTCTGCATCTGGCAAAGATATAGTTTTAATCGAAGAAATAAAAGTTTTTGTCAACGGACTTGGCGTTATAATATGTCCATCTACAATTTCGTTGCTTTTGTTTTTCATAATCTCCCCCATACCTTTTTATTTTAACATATTTTGTCTGTAATTGTCAATATTTATTAAAAAAAGAGGGCTTTTTGCCCCCTTTTTTTCTATTTTTGCTCATTTTTTTGGTTATTTTCGCCTTGATCAGATGTTTGGCTTTGTTTTTTTGGCAAGCTGATTATGCCAACCGCCACCAGAACACTTGCAACGCTCATGACAATATCGGCGATTGTTTGCCCTTCAATGTCAACACTAAACGCTTTGCCAATCGCACTTCCAAGCATAGCAAGTGCGCCTGCAAGCGCCGTCCAAAAACTATATGAGCATATCAAGTTTTTTATCTTCATTTTTTCTTCTCCTTTTTGGAGTGACAATTTCTTTGAGATATTCAACATCCTCTTTAATCTGCTCCACCACACCTAAATGCGCAGACAGATCGCTTATCGTCTGTTGATATTTTTCTTCTCTCTTTTTGCTGTCTTTAAGCTGATAGATAAAAAGCAGCACAAACAAAACTGCAAAAATGCCGTTGCTTACCACAACGCTTACAATTTCTTGCCACATTTGCATCAACTTATCTCTTCCAGCAATTTATCATAAAATGCACCAAGTTCGCCTCTCAACTGCCCGTTAGTTTGCACAAAACTAAGCGCAACCGCCTTGTCAAAATGTTTTAAAAATTCCAGCGTTGCTTTATATGCTTGCTCCTGTTTTGCCACCAAATCTGACTTAATCAAATTATCATCCTTATCATCAAGCGTAATTTGCTGTAATAAACTTTTCATTGCACGTTTTTCTCCTTTCATAAAAAGTCGTTGTAAAAATTTTGAAGAATCTCTATCATACAAAATCATGAGAAAACCTGAACTTTAAACTCTGGGCATGAGACAAACGAATCCTGCTGCGAGGTGAAAGAGAGCGAAAAAACCTTTCCAAAAACTCTCACTCTAAAACGTTGTGAAACATCCTTGTCTGAAACTTCTATTTTCTGCGTTTGATTTTCTGACGAAATAATAATCGTGCCTTGCGTGTGAGGCTGAACAACAATTTGCGTTATGCATTTATCTTTGCCAGCATAGCCAAAATCGGTTTTGCAAGAATCCCATCTTTTTTGCATGCTTTGCCCAAAAAATTTACCATCGTGGCATAGTTGCCCCATATACCCTTTCTTTTCTCCTCTAAAAATTGCGCACAGTTTGCTTACATCTTGCGTTTGAATAGTGAAAAGTTGTTTTATGTCGATGCCTCTGACGATGTCAAACTCATTGCTGTTTAAATCCAAAATCAGCATAGCGTTGTTGACATAGTCTCCGCTTTCGCAACCAACCTGATCGCCATCTCCAAAGTCATATTTGCAAGCGAAATAATATTTATCACAAAAACAAACCCCGCTGCAATCATGATTAAAATTATGCACGATGTTTTTTATTGCGGCATGCTCCAATTTTTCAACACCACTGCCTTTAAGCCTGTAAATGCCATCATCGGTGTAAAAAATGATGCTTTCGCCGCATCTTGCAATACTTTGCGGGAAAATATACGAGTTTGAATGAAAAATATTTGTCTGCGCAACCTCCTGCGATGTGGAGTAAAGCGAAAGCCGTGTGATGCCAAATTTTGTGAAAAGGTATAAGTAGTCTTTGAGTGCAACAAGAGCAGTCATATCACCACGAATATCTGGCAAATCAACGTCTAAAACATTGTCGTTATTCCAAATGTCTATGCGTTTTTTGCTGTATTTTAACTTGTTGTTGTCGCCAATCGTAAGTAAAAAGAGATATGGACCATACCAACATCCCGAGATAAATTTAGGAATGTTTTCGTATGTTTGTGTCCCAAGGTTGTTAAGCCCTTTTGTTTGATCTGCTGGCGAGGCAAAAAACATAGTGTCGTTATCTGAGTTGATTCTAAAAACGGCAGCGTTGGGCACTTGTTGAAAAACAAGAGTCGTCTCGTATGGAAATTTGTCTTCTGAAACGTTAAAAAAATTGATTTGTTTATCTTCGTTTAGATAAAACACATAGTATTTATCTTGTTGAGAATAGGCCTCATACATCGGCGCAGACCAAACCTTTAAAACATCGGTGGCAACAAGATTAAACGTAGTGTGCTGCTTGCTGTTGCTTGTTGGCAGGGCAAGTTGTTCAAAGCCATATCCATTGACAAGAGCGCCACTGTTGAAGGTGTAGTTATAGCAACTTTTAGTTTGATTTATTTCAAGTTTGCCATCATCTTCATCTTTAAACTCATCAAATTTATTAAACCTAAAAGTCAAGGTTTTGTTCTTTTTAGTGGCAAAATCTTTTTTGTAAAACATGTTGCCCTCCTAACTTGCCCATTGCCTTTTTGGTAAGATTAGAGAAGACTTTTTTCTTACAAAATTGATGAGCGCATCCTTAAATCTTTTTTCATACAAAAGCGCTTCTTCAGAAAGCCCTTGCATGAACAAAAACTCTCGACATGTTCCGTATGCAAGCAGCCT
>CALWTN010000003.1 GCA_944384475.1 uncultured Clostridia bacterium | reverse complement strand
GTGGTTTACAAACTGATGCCTGTGTTTATGCAATTTCATTACAACTTTTTGATAACCAAATTTACCCTAATATTTTAATAAATTACACAGCAACAACAAATGATTATGAAAGCGTAAAGTTTATGCTCACTCATCAATTTGGGAAAATTGATGAAATGAAATAAAGTGTGTTTTTATGGATACGCACGCTTCCCGCCATTATGAACCCAACTGAACGCCTTCGTTTAGTTGGGCTTTGTTTTTAATATTTAATTGTGTCTTGTTTGTTTTGATATTCTTCAAACAGCGGCAGAACATCTTGGCGATCGATGCAAGAGAGATAGTTTTTAAGGTTTTTTCTTCCGCCCATCAAACTATCAAACTCGCTGTCACGGAAGCCTGCTTTTTTATTATCCTCAAGCGTGCAGGCATAGTAAACCTTGTTGATGTTCGCCCATAGGCAGGCGCACAAACACATAGGGCATGGCTCGCCAGTTGTGTAAAGAGTGCAGCCGGTTAAATCAAAACTTTTAAGCGCTTTGCTTGCGCTTCGAATTGCTTGTATTTCGCCATGGCAAGTTGCATCGCTATTTTTAACAACACTATTGTGTCCTTTGCCAATAATTTTTCCGTTTTTAACAACCACTGCACCAAAAGGCCCGCCGTGGTTGCCGTCCACAGCCTTTTTTGCTTCAATCAGTGCCACGCGCATAAACCTGTTCATCGTTTTCTCCTAGAAAGATAATAACACAAAATCATCTTTTTTGCTTTTATTTTTTTAACTAAAATGTTAAAATTTAAGCAAGGAGAGGACATGTTTAAATTTATAGCATATTTAAAAAGCCGCAAAAATAAAAGCTTAAAACGTGAGTTTAGGCGTGATGAAGAAGGCAATCCGTTGGTTGAGGTTGAAATAAGAGAGCGCTCGGAAGTTATCGCTCCTTACAAGGTGGACGGCAAGTTTTCTATCAACTCAGATTTTGCCAACATGCTGGACAACTTGGGAAAATCTCTCACTCCCAAAGATAACCTGCACTTTAATTTAAAATGCAAAGGTTGGAAGCAGGAAGAAAAACAGCAGCTTGCGGGGGCAATAAAGCACTATTTCTTTAACAGCCTGATTGAAACAGAACGCAAGATGAAAAGCAATATTAAAATTTTTTGGATAATGATCGCCTGCTCGCTTTTGTTTGTTGCAGGGCTTTTTGTTGCAGATTATTTTGGCGCACCATTTATCGTCACCGAAGTGATTGACATCATCACATGGGGCTTTGTTTGGGAGGCGGTGGATTTGATCGCCTTTCAGCGCAAACTGTTTCAGTATGAGTTCGACCATGACAGAGTTATCTACAATATGAAAATAACATTTGATTAAGAAAAAGGTAAAGTTTTAAAGCATTAAAAAGCAGTAACACACAAGGAGAATGACATGCAATATTTTTTTACAAGCGACACTCATTTTGGCGATGATGACAAGTTGCAACGAGAGAACTGGATAACCAAAGATTGGCAAAAATTTGCGAAAAAACTTATTAAAATATGGAATAAACAGGTTAAAAAAGACGATTTAATATATTTTTTAGGCGATTATGTCAATTATGAAAAAACCGACAACCAATGGAGAGAGGCGTTTGCGTTGATTAAAAAAATTAAGGCAAAATGTATTTTGATCATCGGCAACAATGAAGAAAGATTGATTGAAGATAAGTTTAACGGCAGTTTTAACAAGTTCCGTCAGTTTTGTTTGGAGCAAGGGTTTACAGACGTCAAAAAGCATGATATATTAAAAAGTGAGGGGTTAAAGTTTTATTTAACGCACAAACCAACTGATTACAAAAAAGGATATATAAATTTGTTTGGACACACGCACTTGGCAACTGGGCTTTGGAAGCCGTTTGGGTTTAATATGTATTACGGACTTAACTTTTTAAAGTTGTTTGATTTAGATTATATTAAAAGATTGCTTTACGTTAAGCAAAAATATTGGGATCAAGATGAAAATAATTGGTTTATGGGGGAGGAAAAATGAAACAATTAAAAATTTTTAAATGTGAAATTTGTGGAAACATTGTTGTTAAACTTGTTGACAGTGGCATCAATGTGTTCTGCTGTGGACAACCTATGACTGAAATCAAGCCAAACACACAGGACGCGGCCACAGAAAAGCATGTGCCGGTTGTGGAGGTTAAAAACAAAGGCGTTTTTGTTAAGGTTGGCGAAATTGCTCATCCCATGCTGGCGGAGCACTATATTTCACACATCATCTTGCTTACAAGCGGCGGGGTGCAAATCAGAGAACTTGCGCCAAACATGTTGCCTCAGGCAGAGTTTGCTGTTCAAGACGATGAAAAAGTGATCAAAGCCTATTCGCTGTGCAATTTGCATGGACTTTGGAGCAATTAAGGAGAGGATATGCAAAGCAGGCACAACATTTTTCTTGCACTTTTAATTTCTTTTTTGGTTATTTCAGCTGGCGCAGTTTTGTATGGAGTTTTATATTATTTTGGAGTGTTTAGCGCATGGGTGGCTTTAATTTCTTCCACTGCCGCTTTTGTATGCTTTTTTAGGTTTTATAACAAAAGTAAAGTTTTGCCATGCCTTTGGATTGTCATACTTTCAATCGGGCTAAGCGTTGCAGCGCTTTGCTTTTCGTTGATATTTGTTTACCAAAACACATACGGCATGCCGTTTGATGTGGCATGTTCGCTGTTTGGAGATATAGTTGCGGAAAACGTGAAGGGGTTTGTCGTTCATTTGGTTTTCAGTGTGGTTTTTGCTGTGGCGGGAATGCTTT
>CALWTN010000002.1 GCA_944384475.1 uncultured Clostridia bacterium | reverse complement strand
AAATCCACCAAAAAGAGTTAAGTAAGATAAAATATGCAAGCGTTGTGGCTAACAAAACCAACAAATAGGCTGTCGCAAGCCTGACCATTCTCTTCGTCCAAACCAAACTGTTTTTCCCTTTAAACTCGTATGGCAATTTGAACAAATGAACAAATATGTATTTTTCATTATAGCCGCAAAGCTGCAAATTTTTTGCAAAAGGATAACTGATTATGTAGAAGAATATAACAAAAACTATCCCAAAAAAGATGTTCACGCCTCCTCCTTTAAAAAGCTGTCGATAAGACTAAACACCGCCATTTTTCTATCTATATATGCAAAATGCCCAGCATGCGACAGAACGCAAAGTTTGCTGTTTTTAATCAATTTTTTTAATCTTTTTGCCATATAAACGGGAGTTTCTTTGTCGTCTTTACCAAAAATTATCAACGTGCTGGCTTGAATAAACGGACAATATTCTTCTAAATGTGTGTTGACTATGTTTACAAACGTTTTTTTCATGTTGGTGTCGAGTTTTTTATAGTCTTGCGAGCCTGCCTTTTTTGACGGAGCTCCCATAGCTTTGAGAATTTTATAACAACAAATATTTACATAATAACTCAAAGGACGCCTAGGCTTCATGCCCGCACTGTCGATTAAAATTAGTTTTTCTACTAAATCAGCCCTCAAACTGCTGACCAAAATTGCAACCCTTCCCCCAAACGAGTGTGCAATCAAATTGCATTTGTCTATTTTTAAATGCTCGCACAAAGCAATCACAAGTTCGCAATAAGTAAAAATGGTAAAATCTTTAGGATTGCCACTTTTGCCAAAAGGCGGAAAATCAACAAAAATATTGCGATAATCATCAAAATTTTCAGCAAAATCATAAAAACTTGCGCCACTTTGTCCCCATCCATGCAAAAAAATGTTTGTGCCACGGCGTTTTTTACCACAAATCTTGTAATAAACTTTTGTTTGTTTGAATTCCAAAAACACACTTCTATTTATGCCATGCAGTTTTTTTTGGTTACATAGCAAAATCATTTTGATTTTTTTTAATAATTTGTTAAAATTAAAGTAGCAAGAATTTGCGAGACTTAAAAGGAAGGTATAAGAACTTGAAAATCACAGACGTAAGAATTAGGCTTGTAAACAAAGATGATGCCAAACTTAAAGCAGTTGCATCAATCACTATCGATGATTGCATTGTTGTGCATGACATCAAAGTGATCAGTGGAAGAGAAGGAATGTTCATCTCTATGCCAAGCAGAAAAACACCTGATGGAGAGTATAAAGACATTGTTCATCCAATCAACACTGAAACAAGAGAGGAACTTAAAAAAGTTATTCTTGATGCTTACGAGCAAGAAGCAAACAAAGCTGAATAACAAAAAAAACACATCGTTTCGATGTGTTTTTTTGTGGCAAATGTTGTTTGTTTAACTATGCTGCTCCGTCCGTCCCTGTGTTGGTTTTTGCCGCAAAGCAAACTTTAACTTCGGCTGCTTTGGTTGGAACAAGATAAACACCAACATCATTTAATTCAAAATTCCAAATCCCTTCATTGAAGCCAAAATTTTTAAGTTCTGGCGCAGCACCTACCACGCCTTGCAAAGCAACGGCTTTAACATCAAGCGCCCATGTTGCAAAGGTTGTTTGAACAAGCGCCTCAACTCCGTTTATTGTAATTTTATAGTCTGTCACTGCTGTAATTCCGCCAGCGCCGTAAGTTTTGAAATCGCCCACGATAATCGTGTTTGTGATGGTTCCAAATTGATCTGGTCTAGCCCTAAACTGAGAATAAGTTTCGGCATACGTTTTTCTTTCGAAAAGTGAGCCGAGTATATTATCCTCGCCGCTGGTGTCGGCTTGGAAGAGCGGGTCAATGTAACAATAGTTGATTTTGCCATTTTTTCTTAAATAAACCGTCATGCCTGCTTCAATCTCGCTGCCTGTGAGGTTTACTGCGTTCATGCAATCAGAAATAGTTCCAGAAAGTGAACACGTAAAGCCGCCCACATATCTTCCCTTTAATGTTGTCAAGTTTGAAACATAACTTTGCTCGATAGTCCCATTTGCAACTCCGACAAAACCGCCCACTGAATACGCACTGACTGTCATAGTTCCAACAACGCTGTATTGAACAAATGATCCGCTTTCTATAAAGCCTGCGATTCCGCCTGCCAAAACGTTTTGATTGTTTATATCAACCATGATGTTGTTTGCTTCATTGACGATTGAAGATCTTATTTTGCCTGCTGATTGATGCCCAACAATTCCACCTACATAAGCCTTTCCGTCAAAATCTTGTGCCTTTGCGGTGTAAAAAGTGATATCAACATCATTTATATTGCCTTGGTTTTGCCCAACTGCACCACCGGTATAGACAACTTTTGTATAATCTTGACTATCAAAATTAAAGTCATTTTTAAAAACTTTAACAGCCGAAACTGTTCCCGTGCTTTTGCCTGCAACGCCGCCAAGATAAATTGACTGCTCAGAATTTTCGCTAAGTTCAATATATCCACCTTCACCTGCAGCTTGGTATATTGTATTGCCAAGTTCATCGCATTGCGTTTCGCCATTTTCATCTGTGGCCTCTTGCGCCGAAACCAAACAATTTGAAATTGTTCCGCCGTTATATCCAGCAATGGCACCCGCATATTTTTGTGTGTAAATTTCATAATTGAGAACTTGGCAGTTTTCAATCGTGCCACCGTTGTTAGATCCCGCAATAACACCTGCAACCGTTCCGTTTATAATCGCTTTGTCAACGATGATGTTTTTAATAATTGTGTTGTTGCCTTCAACGTAACCAAAGATTCCCGCATAATCTGAATTGATTGTCACATTTTTAATCGTGATTGTTACGTCATCATCCATTACAAATTGTCCTTGGAAAGGTCTGCCTGCGCCACCGATTGGCTCCCAAGCGCCGCCTTCTCCATCAAACGTAACGCTCTGCGAAACTTTATATATAATATTTTTGCTTGGCTTTGAACGCATGGTGTCAAACGCTTCTATCAGTTGTTCATCGGTGCTAATCTCAACAACACCTCCGTTTGATGAGAAGGCTTGATATTCCATTTCTTCGCCGTCTATTCTAACATATCCAAGCCTGATCGCCACACCCTCTTCAATTTCCCAAACGTTATCAAAATCCCATTTATTGTTTGGAATTGAAGTGTAGGTTTTTTGTTTGCAAGCCTCTTCATGCGAAATTTGTTTTGCATAATTTTGAGCAGTGTTTGGATTTTTATCAGAAAGAATTTGGTCGTCATCAAGCAGATAGTATGGTTTCAAAGTGCTGTCTGCAACATAGAAGAGCATGTTGTAATTTCCTTCAGAAGCATACGCCCCGCTTATACCATAGTATGAACCAAAAATTCCTGCTATGTGTGAAGATGTGACTGCAACATTGGCTATATAAGCGATGCTGTTTGAAACATAGCTGTCATAATAATTTTCGCCCTCAACCCCACAGTTGGAAATTCCTGCCAAGCCACCAAAATATGAGTAAGTTGAATCTGCACCTTCGACAACCGACAAATTCAAGCTGTCAGTTTTAACCAAGCAGTTAAAAATTACCCCGCCATAGTTATAACCAACTGCGCCACCTGCAACCCACTTTGAGGTTATTTTAGCATTAGATGTGCAAATGTTCACTTGTGCAAAGTTGTCACTGCCAGCCTTGCGCTCGTTTAGTCCACAAATGCCACCAGTGAAACCATTTTGATAATTATTGATGATTTCAGCATTTTTAATTTCGCACATGCCAATCAAACCATAATTTACGCCTGCAACGCTGCCTGCATAACTAAACCTGCCTTCAACATAGACATCTTCAAAAACAACGTTTTCAACTTTGCCTAAATCGCCTATTTTTGCAAAGAAGCCAGCCACAGGAAAATCTAAATCGCCTTGAATAATTTTGATATTTTTAATGCTATGGCGCAAATTGCCACCTGTAAACGATCCATTAAACTCCATGGCTTGATACTTTCCAGACGCATAACTTACACCAATAGGCATGATTGGTTGTGACAGAGTGATGTCAGTTGTAAGTTCATAATTATCAGTCAAAGTCCACTCTTCATCACCAATTTTAAGCAAATCTTGCTCATTTCTTATATAATATGGATATTTTTCAGAGCCATTTCCAACATAACAGTTGATTTTATATGTGTTTTCGCTAAATTTATCGTTTGTGGAAGTAAATGAAATCTCAACCATACCGGCATGAATCCCAGTTATTGTCCATTCGTCTAAATCAACATCAACATACGCATCATAGCCTTTTGAAGTAATCAAAAAGTCAGAATCAGAAGCAGGATCATTTCTGACGATAGGCAAAGAGAGCGTTTCTCCTTCATTTATGTAAAATATCTCGTTGTCAGCAACCAAACTGTAAATTTCTTCGTCATCTCTGACTACATAGTATATAGAAAATCCCATTGAAACAAGCACGATTGCAACAACGATATACATCAAAAGTCTTTTCATTCTTCCTCCAAAAATGTAAAAAGATTTTATGCTTTTATAATTATATCACACCCTAATCAAAAGTCAAGACCCAATATTTTTTAATTAAATGCAAAAAAGAGCGTTAAAAACGCTCTTTTTGCTTGATTTTTTTACATCAACTTGCTTCCATCATCTGTTTGAATAACTTTTAAAACATTCTCTTCCTTGCCGTCCTCTGCGTTGAGATAGAAGTAATAAGTCGCTCCATTTTTTGAGCATTCGTATTCAAAGCAAATCACCTCTCGGTTGTAATCTAGTGGCGCAAGAACTGTTCTCGTGTGCTTTATTTGATAGCCAGATGGCAATTTGTTTTTAAATTCATTGGCGTTTCGACCAGTTTGTTTAAGCGCTCTTGGAATATGATTGATAAAATAGTTTGTTGCATCATATCCCACAACGGTTGCGCTTGCCATGTCAACCTTGACTTTTACGAGATCTGGATAAAGCACAATTCCATTCTCAGTTGGTGCAATATTCAAATAAATTTGATTTTTAATCAAATCGCTCCAAACAATTTCAGGATTTTCTATGCCGTTTTGCTTTGCAAAGTCGATTGCAATCTTTTTGGCCTCATCCTCTGAAATATTTTTCTCGCCAGACAAACTTCCTTGTCCGCTGACAGTTATAATATGCCCACCAACTTTCGAAACTTGGACGAACAATTTTTGGCTGTCAGAATTTGTGACATGATAGGTAAATGTTTCAAATCTGCTGTTAATTTCTCCGGAATATGAAATTTCTGCACTATTTTTGAAACATTTTTCAATTTCACGCTTGCATTCCTCTTTGCTGAGCGATTCACCTTTCAAGCCCTTGACGGTTTTATCCAACGTTGAGTCTGAAAATGGCCCGTCATAAATCATAACCGGATAGTCCACACCCTCTGCTTTAATTTTTGATATTTCAATCGTAAAATTATTAAAATCACCATCTAAATTCAAACTTTGATTTAAAATTGAATAGTTTTTTTGCACTTTTTTAACAAATTTATTGATTTGCGCCTTCATTTCTTTGACGGCATCGTGCAAATTTGAAAGCGTTTGCAAATCTTTTTTGGTTAAACTTTTGCCCTGAGAGATGCTGTCTGCCAAGGTTTGCGTATAACCACTCATTTGGTTTATAAACTTCACGCTGTCTGCCAAACTGTTTTGCGAAATTGGAAGAGAAGCAATCGAGTTCTCAGCAAGTTCGCTGTTCTGAGCAATCTCTGAAAGCATCTTTTTTTGATATGTAGGTGAATTTGAAGCCAAAATTTTGCTGAGTTTGGTTTCCGTGTTGTTGACGCTCTCCACCAAATCATATAGATTTTTTTGATAAACATTTTCAAGTTGAATCGCATAGTCGTTTGAAGTGCTTGCCATGCATCCGTAGGCCACTCCCAAGCCGATTGTGGACAAGCCTAGCACACCCACTGCAATCGACAACCCTATCACCAGCGATTTTGAAAATCGTTTTTGCCTTTTATTTTCAACATTTAAAACATCTTCTTTCATTTTTGCCTCCTATATAGCGAACACATGCTTGCCAATCGTCACGACAGTTGTTCTTGTAAAAATCCATTTGCTGGTCGCTGTGGAAGCATTGTAGTAATACAAACATCCATATGTAGGATCCCATCCGTTCATAGCGTCTCTCGCTGCGCTGTAAGCCGTCTCGTTTGGCTCTAAGTTTATTTGTCCATCATGCACAGCCGTAAACGCCCATGGCTGATATATGACTTCTGCGATAGTGTTCGGAAAATCTGGGCTTTCCACTCTGTTTAAAATCACAGCTGCCACTGCAACCTGCCCTTCATAAGGCTCGCCTCTTGCCTCTGCGTAGACTGTTTTTGCAAGCAAATATAAATCGCTGCCACTTTGCGCAATCTGTTGCGTGTTTAAAGAGATGCCCATCGCTTTTGCAGTCTTTTCACCCACAATGCCATCGGCAGTAAGTCCGTTTGCTTTTTGAAAGGCAATCACCGCACCACGAGTGCCTTGGCCGAACACTCCATCCACGCTTCCTTTGTAGTAGCCAAGCTCTTTTAATTTTTGCTGAACAGCCTTGTTCTCGTTGACTGTGAGCGCTTGCGAAACAACGCCGTCACGATTAGGCAAACTTGTTGCAAGCACAACTGCCATTGGCATGACAATAATTAAAGTAGCCGCTATCAGAGAAAATAATAATCTTTTCACAAAAAACCTCCTGATTATCGTTTTATGCTACTTATTATTTCCCAAATTTTTGAAATATAAACATAATTTGTCGAATTTTGTGATTTTGTGAAACAAAACGCTGGATAAACAAGACACCACCAGTTGTCGCCTTCGCCGCTGCCGAGGTCGATTATAACCGCATCATAATTGCCAGCAGCAAGCGTGATGTCTTGATATGTTCTTGTTGGAAACTGCTCGTTATCTAGCCTCGAAGAACTGGTGTAGTCAAACCCTTCACTGCGCAAAACGGCATCCGCAACTGCTTCAATATACTCGAAGTTTTGACGAATAAGCTCTTCTGCCTGCTGCTTGGTTTGCGCCTCACTAAGCACAGGAATAAGCGCTTCAACCACCGCATCTTTAACCATATACTTTACACGCTGGTCTTCTGCCGAGTTGGAATTTGCCCTGATATGAATCCTTAAATAGTCAGTTTGCGAGCCAGTGCCAAACAGCGGTGCGCAAAAAAGCAAAACTGTTAAAATAACTCCGCAAACACCGCAAACAATCCATTTCATAATAAAACTTCCCCCATTTTGATGAGAGAAGTTTTGACAGTTTGACAAAAAGTATACAACTTATTTGTTAAATTATACATTTTGATAAAAAATGATGATGTCTTTGTTTTCTTCAAGCGGAAAAACTACGTTAGGGTTTTGATTTGCGATTAAACTTTCTTTAACTTTGTTGGCTTTGGCAATATCCCAAATGCTGTCGCCCTGTTTTGCAAAAACAAGTTGCATTGCAAAATCTTTTTGAGGCAGCAACTCTCCTTCCTTTGCCTCACTGATAACGGCAGAAACCTCATCATCGCTTATCGCGACCATAGCCTTGATCTTGCCATCAAAGAAAAGTTCTCTACCCTTCTTAACCGCAACATCAACATCAGTCAAAGCAACGCTGACTAACAAAAGTGAGTTTTCGCTGGCCTTGGTCTTGTCAGAAATGCTGAAAGGTATTTCAAGTTCGACAGAATTAAAGGAATTTTGTTCATCGTTTAAATATACCACCGTGGTTTTAGCGATGCCGTCAATATTGATTTCTCCGTCCACAACAGAAGTGTTAGTGACAACGGCGCCGCTTCCAAAGGTAAACAAAATTTTATCTACACGTGGCTGACTTTCATCGATAGTTAGCGATCCGTCAACCTTGCCTTCAACAAACTCCATGTTAAGAGTTTTCGACATGTTGAATGTTTGCGAGCAAACCTCCATTTCGTATTTGGTGCTGTAAAGGTCACAAACCATGCTAATTTGGCTTTCTTCAAACGCAAAAGCAACAATTTCAAATGGCACCGTTGAGATTATTTTGCTGCCGTTGCCGTCATCCTCCACTTCAATTTTTATGTCGGACGAATTTACATTTGCCACCGCTTCAACCAAACTCTCTCTCGTTACGCCTTCAATTTCAATCTCTTCTTTAAAAGCATCAACAATTTGAACATTGTTAAATTTGTCGTTTTCGTCAATAAACAAAACGTTTGTGATTACGTCGCCACTTACTGAAACAAAATTGCTTCCTGCCTCTGTGGCCTTAATTGAAATGCATGCTTGGCTGCCTAGCACTTTTTTTACTTTGTCACGTGATGAATAACTTCCGCTTTCGCTTGCCTGAGCGCTTGCAGAGCCGACATACTTGATGATGGAAACTTCTTCCTCTTTTACACAAATGTCCTCATCGTTAAAATTTACGTTGCCTATTTCAACGTTTTCTATCAGCAGCCCAGTCTGCTCAATCACAAGCCCAATTACAGCCTCATTGCCAGAAATGCTTTCAATGGAATGATCGATGACGTTCAAATTGATGACGGCACGCTCGCCGCTGCTGATTTGATCATCTTCAAATTTAGAAGAAAATGGGCAAGAAGAAAATGCGCTGCCAATTTCACCGGTCTCCAACTGATAAATCACGCAAACATCAACATGTCCGCTGAATGAAACCACTCCTTTTGTGATTTCTTGATTATCGCAATATGCTTCATGCGACACTGCAAAAATTTTGGCTATTTCTCCATCTGCAACCACCGTGCATGATTGGTTAAACTCGCTTTTAGGTAAAGCAATTTTTTTAACCACTTTAAAATTGTTATTTTCGTAAGACATCTTCTCCTCCCACAAATTTGATTACGCTATATTCTATTAACCGCATTTTGCAAGTATGCAAAAATGTTTAAGAATTTTTAAATTGGCAATAAAGCAATAAAAACATGTAAAAGGAGAAAGATATGGTAAAGATTGCAAATGGAGAACTTTCTCTTGTAAAAAAGAAAATCGCCAACCTAAAAGGTCAAGAAATTGAAATGAGTATAAATCGTGGAAGAAAAAAAATAGACATTGTAAACGCCACCGTAAAAGATGTTTATCCCTCTGTTTTTACAGTTGCGATTGAAAATGCTAGGCAGCCGCTTCAAACATTTTCATATTTTGATGTTTTATGTGGCAATGTGGTTATAGAGTGAAAAATGTCGCAATTTGTTTTGATAAATGCAATTAATTGTCTATAATAAAACTGTGGGCGAAGAGTTAGTTAAAAAAAATAAAAGAAAATCATATTTCTTTATTATATATAAAGCCATCACCATTGACTGGCTTCTTATTTATGCCGTAGACAGCATTTACTATGCAGAAATCAAAGGCATGTCATTTTCTATGATTTCACTTCTTACCATGGTTTTTTGCCTAAGCTTTGCCGTTGCACAAATCCCATGCATCAAATTTGTAAGATGGTTTGGCACAGCCAACGCTTCAAGGCTGGGAACGATACTGCTTTTTATATCCACCCTCTTTTTGTTTTTCGATCCATGGGCGATGTTCGTTGCACAAATATTTTCAGGAGTAGGACTTTCAATTAAAAACCTTGCAGAGCCGAAAATATTAAAAGACAACTTGAAAATGTATGGTTTAAGCGACAATTTTGCAAAATATGGCGCTATTTCAAGGTTTGGATTTTGCTTTTTAACAGCAGTCGGAACATTCGCAGCAGGTTATCTCTACGAATTTTGGCCATACACACCTTTTGTGCTTGCTTCTTCAATTTTGCTGATCGCAGTGATAATGTCGTTCTTTATTCAAAATGAAAAAGAATTATACAAAAAAGCCAACAACCTGCCAAAGCACAACGTTTCAATAGAAAAATTTGAATACATAAAACTTTTTAAATACCGAACAACTTGGCTGTTGCTGTTTTTGTGTTTATTCTATTTTGCCCTTGTGTGCAGCCCTGTTGATATAAACAAAATGGTTTTTCAAGAGTTAAACTTCACAACCACCACCATAACAACCATCACAGGCATAGCATGTATGGTGCGCGCCTTTGCAACACTTGGCTTTGGTTACGTATACAAAAAATTCAAATTTAACAGCATACATATTCTAACCGCAGCAATAATAATCGGTCTGCTTATGGTTGGACTTGGCGGACTATATCTTTCAGGAACGGTCGCATTGATTGTGCTTGGCATAGGCTCGGCGCTGCTTTATTCAACAAAAGATCCTTTCCATATTGTGCGAGAAGATTTTGTGATGAACAGCAAGGGGCTGACAAAGAGGCAAACTCTGCTTTCAATAACAAACGTAGGCACAAACATAGGCAGAATGTTAATGTCGCTTACGATAAGCCAAATTTTGCTGACGCAAACTGCGGCGATGACAAATTTAATTATGCTTGGCGCTCTTGTGCCAATCTCCATTGTCATTTCACTTCTGCTTGCACGCAAACGCAAAATAAATAAGTATTAAAAAACGACTTAATTAAAGTCGCTTTTTTTATCTTCTTAATTTTTTTATCGCTTTTTCTCTGTTTTCGCTGTTGTAAATGTAACTTCCGCTAACCAAAATGTCAGCACCAAGTTCATATAAAACATGCGCATTGCTGTCGTTGACGCCGCCGTCAACCTCAATCTTAAAAGCAAGTTTGTTGTCAGCTCTAAACTTGGTAATTCTTTTAAGCCTATCGAAAGTTTGCTCTTTGATCGTCTGCCCGCTTGCGCCTGGTTCTACGCCCATCAACAAAATTACATCAGCATAAAAAAGAAAACTTCTGATTTCACTAAGTTGTGTGCTAGGTTTGAAACTCAGTCCTGCAAGCGCCCCCTTGCTTCTTATGTAAGAAAGACATTTCAAAAGCTTCTTTTTATCCTTAAACGCTTCAAAATGCAAGGTTAAGATGTTTGCGCCCGCTTGCAAATATTCATCGATAACACCCTCAGGTTCTTTCACCATCAAATGCACATCAAGTGGCAGTGCAGTTTGAGCATTTAACAAACTTACGATATTGTAATCTATGCTTTTTTTGGCAACAAACTTTCCATCCATGATGTCACAATGAAAGAAATCCGCCACGCCCTGCAAACTCTTTGCATAAGCGATCAACTTTTGTTCATCCTTAACTGGATCAGATGCAACTGCAATGTCAAGCCTTCTTTTCATTTTTTTCTCCTCCTATCTTTAAGCGTTTCAAAAATTTTTAAATAATTTTGATATCTGGACTGCGATATGCCGCCCTCCTCAACCTGCTTTTTAATCTCGCAATTTTTTTCTTTACTGTGGGTGCAAGAAAGAAATTCGCAAGATTTTAAAAATGGCTTAAATTCAACAAAATAGTTTGCAAGTTCTCTTTCATCAATGTCAAGCAGCCCTTCGTCTAATTTGGAAAAGCCAGCCGTGTCGGCAATATAGCCTTGTGCAAATTTATATAAACTGACAACTCTGGTGGTCTGCTTGCCTCGTTCGGTTTTTTTGGCTAATTCGCCGACTTGCTCCTTTATTTCTCCATGCAGAGCGTTGAGAAGCGAACTTTTCCCTACTGCGCTTTGTCCTGCAAATGCGCAAACTCCCTTTATGTTTTTCACTAGCTCCTGCACATTGTTATCATGCGCACTGACATATATGATTGGCGCAACTTTTGAATATGCCTCGTTGACAGCCTCCTTCAAATGCTTTTGCAAAATATCGCTTTTATTTACGCAAATAACTGGTTTTATGCCGTTTTTTTCGCAAAAAAGCAACATTTTATCAACTAAAAGAAAGTCCGGCTTTGGCACAGGTGCGATAACTATAAACATTTTATCAAGATTTGCAAGCGGCGGACGTGGCAAAAAATTTTTTCGCGGCAATAATTTTTGAATAATTTTATTGGACTTGTCATACTCAACCCTGTCTCCAACAAAGATGCCACTTTCTTTCAAATTGCCTCGTGCGCTGCAAAATGTATCGCCAACCAAAAAGAGGTTTGCGATTTTTTTTGTTACAATCCCTTTCACTTTCCCTCCTTTATCACACTTTGCCTAAGCTGTCCGCAAGCGCCCTCAATATCCTCGCCCATGCTCCTGCGCTTTGTGGCATTTACTCCAAGAGAATTTAGCTTTTCAACAAATGAATAGGTTTTTTGCAAAGTTGAGCCACGAAGATGCCTTTCTTGCACGTCATTTAACGCAATGACGTTGACATGACAATTAAACCCTT
>CALWTN010000001.1 GCA_944384475.1 uncultured Clostridia bacterium | reverse complement strand
AAGGCCGCTTGAAATTCAAATTCGCACATTTGAAATGCATAAAAATTGCGAGTTTGGTATTGCCGCACATTGGATTTATAAAGAAAAACACAGTGCAGTAACCAAACTTGACAAAAAGCTTGCTTGGTTTAGAGAGATTATGGAAAACGCTCAAACGCTTTCGACAGAAGATTTTGTTGAGTCGCTTAAAACAAATCTTTACAGCGGAGAGATTTTTGTGCAGACTCCTCGTGGCAAGGTGATTGAATTTCCAGCGGGTTCGACAATCATCGATTTTGCGTATGCCATTCATTCCGACATTGGCAATCATTGTGTGGGCGGCAAAATCAACAATGTTATGAAGCCGCTTTACACCGAGCTTAAAAACGGTGATGTTGTGGAGATTATAACCTCGTCAACAAGCAAAGGCCCTTCAAGAGATTGGCTGAATCATGTTAAAAGCTCAGGGGCACGTTCAAAAATTAAGGCGTTTTTCAAAAATGAACTTAAAGACGAGAATATCAAAAGTGGCAAAACAATGTTTGAAGAAGCCGCCAAAGCAAGAAATTTTTCAGTCAATGCTTTGCTTGATGAAAAATATATCGATGAAATATTGTTTAAATACATGATTTCTTCGTTGGACGAATTATATGCTGCCATTGGCAGTGGAAGCCTGCAAGCGGCGCAAGTTGTTGGCAAGTTTATCGCTCTTTATTCCAAAGATCATGATCTGTTGCAGAAAAAATCGCAAGTGGTTAAAATTTCAACCAACACTGACGGCGTGATAGTGGATGGGGCAAGCGGGCTGCTTGTTCGTTATGCAGGTTGTTGCCATCCAGTTATTGGTGATGAGATTGTGGGCTATATTTCGCACGGCAACGGTGTGACAGTTCACAGAAAAGACTGTCAAAATTTGAAATATCTAGAAAGCGAACGGCTTATCGATGCAGAGTGGGAAGACAAGGTTCAAACAGACTTTATCGCTGAAATTAAAGCTGATGCTTATAAAGATGATAATATAATCAGTAAAGTTACAAATGCGCTTACCACAGCTAAATTCTCATTAAGAGCCTTTGAGGCTGTGGAAATCGGAGATTTTATAGAAATCAGCATTGTGCTTTTTGTTAAGAATAAAGAGGAAATACAAAAGGCAGTCAACACGATTGCTTCTGTAAAAGGTATAAGAAAGGTTTTTAGGGCAAATTAATGATAACAACTAATGCGAAAGAATTTGAAAAAGAGTTGATCGATCTATGCGAGGCGTTTTTTCCAGAAAAAGAAAACATGCCACAGATTTTTCATGAGCAAACAGTTTCTGACAAACTGATTAACTCCGTAACCGTCGATGGGCAAGCGTATAAATTTGAATATGCCTTGCCAACTGGAAGTGAACTTAAACAAAAAAGTTTGCGCAAACGTTATGGGCTTTTGTCGCTTTACAAGGCAATTTCCAAAAAATGTGATATGATTTTGCCGTGGGGAAGTTTTACTGGCATAAGGCCAACTGCACTTGCACGTGAAGCGGTGGAGAGCGGTGAGATAAAAGAGTATGCCGTAACCGAGTTTTTGCAGCGTGAATTTATGATCAGTCATGATAAAGCAGTTTTGGCAAGCAAGATTATAAAAAATCAAAAGGGTATAATTCGCAATGATCACTTAGTGGATTTTTATGTCAACATTCCAGTTTGTCCAACCAGATGCGCATATTGCAGCTTTATTTCAAGCGAACTTAAAGCGGTGAAAAACATTTTGCCAACTTACTTAGAGGCTTTGGTTAAAGAAATCAAGGCAATGAAAAAACTTATTTTTGAAAAAGCGCTGATAGTTAGAAATATTTATGTAGGCGGAGGCACTCCAACAGTGCTCACTCCCGAAGAGCTTGACCTTATTTTAAACGAGCTAAGTTTTCCTGTGAATGAATTTACTGTTGAGTGCGGAAGACCAGACACGATAACCAGAGAAAAACTTGACGTTTTGGAAAAGCATGGCGTAAATAGAATTTGCATAAATCCGCAGACTTTTTCAGATTCAACGCTTAAAAAAATTGGCAGAGCGCACACCAAAAATCAAGTTTTTGAGGCTTATGGTTTGGCTCTTGAAAAGGGTTTTAAAGTAAATATGGACATTATCATCGGCTTGCCCGGTGAGAAGACAGCGGCGATAAATAAAAACATAAACACGCTTTTAGAGCTTTGCCCAAACAATATCACAGTGCACACATTGTCAGTCAAAAACGGCTCGCTGTTTAAGGACAGCAGTGTGCAACTAGGCTTTAAAAACCTGTCTAAAATGCTCACTTTGGTTGAGAATAAACTTATGGATTTTGGCTATAAACCATATTATCTTTACAGGCAAAAACATCAACTTGGCGGGCTTGAAAACGTTGGATTTTTTAGAGATAACGACATTTGCCAATTTAATATCGACAGCATGGAAGAAACCTCTTCAATCATCGCCGTGGGCGCTAACGCAATTTCAAAGCGTGTGTTTTCTATTGAAAGGCGCATTGAACGACAGCCAAATGTCAAATTTTTGCAAGAATATATTCAGCGTATCGATGAAATGATTGAAAGAAAGAAAAAACTTTTTGATAATGTTTAAAAATGCTTTACTTTTTGAAAATATTGTGGTATATTCATATCAGTCGAAATCCGATGTGCGCAGTCAATGCGAGAAACCTCTGACGGTTGGCTTCGCCATTTGGGGTAAAAAAATAAATGGAGGTTAAGATGGACGCAGATAAGAAAAAATCTATTATCGACCAATACAAACAGTCTGAAAATGACACTGGCTCGGTTCAAGTTCAAGTTGCTTTGCTCACAGAAAGAATCAATCATCTTACAGAACACTTGAAAGCAAACCACAAAGACAATCATTCAAGACGTGGGCTTTTGCAAATGGTTGGTAAAAGAAAAGGCTTCTTGCTTTATTTAAAAGATAAAGACATCGAAGCATACAGAAGTCTTATCAAATCTTTGGGAATCAGAGATGTTAAGTAAAACTAAATAAAGGGAAGGGTGCAAATTTTTTTGCCCCTTTTTGTTTAATTAAAGGAGAATATTATGACACATGCACAAAAATTTGAAATCAAAATTGGCAGAGATAAGGTAATTTTTGAAACCGGCGCACTCTGCGAACAATCCAACGGCTCTTGCCTTGTTTACTGTGGCGAGACGGTGGTTATGGTTAATGCCACTATGGCGAAAGAGCCAAGACCTGGCATCGACTTTTTCCCGCTCGGCGTGGACTATGAAGAAAAAATGTATTCAGTGGGCAAAATCCCTGGTGGATTTAAAAAGAGAGAGGGCAGGCCTTCTGACAAAGCAATCTTGACATCAAGATTGATTGACCGTCCGCTTCGTCCGCTTTTCCCAAAGGGATTTTTCAACGATGTTTCTGTGGTTGCCACAGTGCTTTCTGTTGACCCAGACCATGCACCTGAGGTTTTGGCTATGCTTGGCTCAAGCTTTGCTCTTTCAATTTCAGACATTCCTTTCCAAGGCCCAACTGGCTCTGTTCAGGTTGGTTTGGTTGATGGCAAGTTTATCATCAACCCAAATCAAGAGGAGAGAGAAAAATCAAGGCTTGCACTGACTGTCAGCGGCACAGAAGAGGCTGTTTTGATGGTTGAAGCAGGCGCAAAAGAAGTGCCAGAAGAGGTTATGCTTGATGCAATCATGACCGCTCATGAAGAGATTAAAAAGATTGTTAAATTTATCAAAAAAGTTAAAAATCAAATCGGCAAACCGCTTAACGAAAAGATTAAATATGAGGTTGTGCCAGAAGAAATCGACAAAGCCGTGAGAGAATATGCAGACAAGATGCTCGATCATGCACTCGACACCTTTGACAGAACCGAAAGGCAAGAGCGTCAAGATAAGGTTGACGAAGATGTTAAAGCGCACTTTGCAGAAATTTTCCCAGATAGCGAAAAATTTATCGGCGATGTGCTTTACAAAATGACCAAAGAAAAGGTTAGAGCAAAAATTCTTGAAAAAGGCATTCGTCCAGACGGCAGAAAACTCACCGAAATCAGACCTATTTGGTGTGAAGTTGGCGTCCTTCCAAGAGTTCACGGCTCGGCAGTGTTCACTCGTGGACAAACTCAGGTGCTTACATCACTCACTCTTGGCACTGTTTCTGACATGCAAAAGCTTGAAGGCCTCGATGATGAGGAAGTGAACAGATACGTTCATCACTACAACATGCCTCCATATGCAACAGGCGAGGCAAGACCATTAAAAAGCCCTGGCAGAAGAGAAATCGGACACGGCGCACTTGCTGAAAGAGCGTTAGAGCCTGTTATCCCAAGCGAAGAAGAATTTCCTTATGCGCTTAGGCTTGTCAGCGAAGTTACATCTTCAAACGGCTCATCATCAATGGCGAGCGTTTGCGGCTCAACTCTTGCGCTTATGGATGGCGGCGTTCCAATCTCATCACCAGTTGCAGGCATTGCAATGGGGCTTATCAAAGATGATAACTCTCACAAAGTTGCAGTGCTAAGCGACATCCAAGGCTTGGAAGATTTTCTTGGTGACATGGATTTTAAGGTGACAGGAACTGAAAAAGGCGTGACCGCAATTCAGATGGACATTAAAATCAAAGGCATTGATAAAGACATCCTCACAACCGCACTTAAACAGGCAAGAGAAGGCAGAATGTTTATCATGAACAAACTTCTTGAATGCTTGCCTCAGCCACGCACAGAGCTTTCAAAATACGCTCCAAAGATCATCACTTTCTCGATTGACCCAGAAAAGATTAAAGATGTAATCGGCTCAGGTGGAAAAACCATCAACAAGATCATCGATGAAACTGGCGTTAAAATTGACATTGAAGATGACGGACGGGTGTTTATCGCAAGCGAAGATACTGCAAAGGCAGAAAGGGCTAAACAAATCATCTTAACGATTGTTGAAGATTTTGAAGTGGGCAAAATCTATGAAGGCACAGTTGCAAGAATTATGACTTTTGGCGCTTTTGTTGAAATTGCTGGCGGAAAAGAAGGCATGATTCACATCTCAAAACTTTCGTCAAAGCGTGTTGAAAAGGTTGAAGACGTGGTTAAAGTCGGCGATAAAGTGAAAGTTGAGGTCATCAAGATTGACGATAAAGGCAGAGTAGACATGAAACTTGTCGAAAAACTTAAATAATTTTTAAAAAATAAAAATCAAGAGCAAAAAACGGTTCTTGATTTTTTTTGCCTGCATAGATTATTAACATGAAAAAGTTGAACGTTTTTGTTTTTAGAAAATATATTGTCAATCTTTGCATACTTGGCTTGGTGGTTATTATCGGCTTTGCTGTTGCTTTTGGAATTACTCTTTCAAAAGGTTCGCAACAGGCATCTACTTCGCAAGGCGCCATTTATCAAGGCGACACTTCTTCAAATAAAATCAGTTTGATGATCAATGTCTATTGGGGGACTGAGTATATTGGCGACATGTTGGACACTCTTGACGAAAAAGGCGTTAAGGCAACTTTCTTTGTGGGTGGAGTTTGGGCTGCCGACAATCAAGAATTGCTTGTTTCAATGGTGGAACGTGGGCACGAAATTGCAAATCACGCATATTCTCATAAAGATCACGACAAAATGACTGCCGAAAGTTGTAAAAAAGAGATTTCAACCACACACAATTTGGTTAAAAGCATAACTGGCGTGGAGATGAACTTGTTTGCTCCGCCAAGTGGCGCTTATAACAGTCAAACTGTGGAGTGTGCAAAAGAACTTGGCTATAAAACCATTATGTGGACTCGTGATACGATTGATTGGCGTGACCAAAACACAGATTTAATTTACAATCGTGCAATAGATAAGGCTAAGGGCGGAGATTTAATTTTAATGCACCCAACTGAATGCACACGTGACGCTTTGGGAAAGATAATCGACACTTTGCAGTCTCAGGGGTTTGAACTTGTGACAGTTTCGGACAATTTAGTGCAAGGCGAAGAATAAATTGTGATTTTGACAAAAAAATAAACATTTTTATCTTAAAGAAATTTGCAAACTAGGTTTTAGTATGATATAATCATACTATGGCTGAGTATAAAATTCACAAAAAACGTAAGGGCGTAAGTCCAAACACAAAGAAAATTGTGGGGATTGTGCTTATCGCACTCTCTTGCCTCGCATTTTTCTTTTTACTTACAAACCTTGTTGGGTTTATGCAAAATTTCCTTTTGGGAACTTTTGGATATTTTGCTTACCCTCTTTTTATTTTGCTGTTTTTACTTGGCGTTGGACTTTTGAACAATAAAAAATATAAACTCTCCAAAAAGTATGCAATATTTTTGTATCTTTCAATCTTTTTCTTGATATGTATAATTCAACTTGCAGTGGTGGGCAATAAAGATGGCTCTTTTGGCGAATATTTGGCAAGCAACTACACCCTTAAACATACCGCTGGTGGCATTATTTTTGGTTTATTTACAACATGTATTTTATATATGACCAATTTTGCATGGGCTTTTGTGATTTTTAGCGTTTGCTTTGTTGTTGTTCTTGCGCTTTACATTGACAGCCTTATTGCTCTTAAAAAACAACGTGGGCAGGAGAAGCCTGTTAAGTTGAATATAAAAGAAATTAAAGCTCAAAAGCCTGAAAAGCAAGAAGTCAACGTTGTGATGAGCGGCAACATCGAGAAAAAGATGTCTCGCTCGGAAGAGATTAAACAAAAACTTGGGCTTACCAAGAGGGCAGCGATTGAGCCGATTGCGCCATCATCGCCACCTCCTAAAAAAGTTGACCCTAAAAAACTTGAAGGTGAGGAGCTTAGAAAATATTTGCTTACACCGCCAGAGGTTGATATTAACACTTATTTTTCATCTGACGCACGTTCTTATGCTCGCAACGGTGTTACAAACAACTCGTTTAGGCGTGAACTTGACAGAAATATAGAGAATTTGAAGAGAGAAGAGTTGCCTCAAAATGTAAGTGAGGTTGCAAACGCACAGCCTGAACAACTTGTTTCTGAGGCTGACGATATAATAAAAGAAGTCATCAAGGAGAGCAACATTTCACGAGTGGACAACACGCCAGTTCAAGATGCTGAAGAAAGCGAAACTGATTTTTCACGCAGAGATAGAGATTTGATGCGTGATAGAGATCGCAGTTTTGATAGAAGCGAAGCTTCTCAACCTCAAAACAGCGAAAATGAAAATATTTTAGAGCGAGAGCCTCGCCAAAAGCGCTTTGTCAACATTGATGATGACGAGGAGGAGGATGAGGAAGAAAAGATTGCGCCATATTCTTACACTCGTCCGCCGATTGATTTGATTACAACTCAGTCCACGAACATGAGCGAGTTTGACGATAACATTGCAGAAAAGACGGGCTTATTGGAACATACTTTGGAAGATTTCGGCGTGCCTGCCAAGGTGCAAAATGTGGTTATTGGACCAGCAGTTACGAGGTATGAACTTGAAATGCCAACAGGCATAACAGTTAAAAAAATCCTCAATCTTTCAAGTGATATTGCGCTTGCTTTGGAGGCAAATGGCGGAGATGTGAGAATTGAAGCGCCAGTTCCGGGCAGAAATGTTGTGGGCGTGGAAGTGCCAAACGACAAGGTTGCAATGGTGTCGCTTAGAGACGTGCTTATTTCAAACGAATTTAACAGCGCCAAATCGCCACTTTCTTTTGCTGTTGGCAAAGATATCACCGGCAAAATTATGGTTGGAGCACTCAACAAAATGCCGCACTTGCTTATAGCTGGAACTACTGGATCTGGTAAGAGCGTGATGCTTAACAGCATAATAATTTCACTGCTATACAAAGCTTCGCCAGAAGATTGCAAGTTGCTGTTGATAGACCCTAAGCAAGTGGAATTTATGCCTTATGAAGGCATACCGCATTTGATTGTGCCAAAGGTTATTTCCGACATTACCAAAGCCACAAACGCTCTACAATGGGCGCTTGACGAAATGGAAAGAAGGTTTAGGCTTATCAGAGAAGCACGTGTTAAAGACATTGACGAATACAACTTCACGCCTGAGGTTGTAAGCGGTAAAAAGAAGAAGATGCCGTTTGTTGTTATAATCATTGATGAGTTTTCTGACTTTATCATGCAAGGCAAGAAAGAGGTGGAAGACAGAATCATAAGGATTGGGCAAAAGGCGAGAGCATCAGGCATACATTTGATTTTGGCAACGCAATATCCAACAACCGAATATGTGACTGGTGGCATTAAAGCCAACTTCCCATCTCGCATTGCTTTTAAAGTGGCAAGCAGAGTTAATTCTGATGTCATCTTGGGCATGACAGGTGCTGAAAAACTTTTAGGGCATGGCGATATGCTTTATGCACCGCAGGAGTATTCTTCTGCGCCTAAACGTGTGCAAGGCTGCTTTGTTACAACACGTGAGATTGGCGATATTGTAAACTTTGTGACAACCAACAACGAGCCTATTTTTGACAAGGACATTCAAGATGCAATAAACAACATGCCTAAAAACAATTCAACAGAATTTGGCGATAGAGGAGGCATGGATCCATTGCTGCCAGAAGCATTAAAGATTTGTATTGATGCAGGGCAGGCTTCCGTTTCAATGATACAACGCCGTTTGTCCATTGGCTATCCAAGGGCGGGCAAGATTGTTGACCAAATGACTGAGATGGGCTATATCTCCGTAGCGGACGGCGCTAAGCCGAGAAATGTTTATATTACGCTTGAAGAGTTCTATCAAATTTTTGGTGACAATTACGATTAAGAGGAATCTATGACAAAAGATGAATTGAAAATAAAAAAAGTATCTGCCATTTCATTGGGTTGCGACAAAAATCGTGTCGACCTTGAAAAGATGCTTTTTTTGCTTTCAAATTATGGTTTTAAAATTGTAGAAGATGTGCAAGATGCTGACATAGTGATTGTCAACACCTGTGCATTTATTTTGCCTGCAAAAAAGGAAGCGATACAAAACATTATCGAAATGGAGGCATTAAAAACCTCGGGCAGAATCGAAAAATTGATTGTAACAGGCTGCTTGCCGCAACGTCATTTTAAAGAGATAAAAGCCGCATTTAAAAACGTAGACAGATTTGTGAAACTAGAAGAAAATAAAAATATTGTCAACATAGTTGAATCGCTCTACAATGTGCCAAACTCAAAATGTGGTGACTATTATGACAGAATTCTTACTACATATAGTGGTTATGCATATTTAAAGATAGCAGATGGCTGCAACAACGTTTGCTCGTTTTGCACCATTCCTCGCATCCGTGGCAGTTACAAAAGTGTGGATATGGATGAACTTGTAAGTGAAGCAAAACTGCTTGTTGGCAAGGGCGTGAAGGAAATTATTTTGGTTGCGCAAGATACCACAAGATACGGTATTGATAAATACGGCAAGCCGATGCTGATTGAACTTTGCAAAAAATTAATTAAGATTAAAAACTTGCAGTGGATAAGAATACATTACGCCTATCCAGAGATGATCACAGACGAACTTTTGCAGTTTATTTCTTCTCAGCCAAAGATGTGCAAGTATTTGGACATTCCTTTGCAGCACATTGACAATGAGATTTTGAAAAGTATGCGCAGGCGTGGAGATGAAGAGTTTGTCCGAAATTTAATAAACAAACTAAAAGTCTACTATCCGCAAATCAAATTGCGTTCAACTTTTATAGTTGGCTATCCTGGGGAGAGCAGACGAGCTTTTAAAAAGCTTATTCAATTTCTTGAGCATGCAAGGCTTGATTATGTAGGGTTTTTCCCGTATTTTAGAGAAGAAAACACCGTAAGTTATTTTCTTAAAAAACAAGTGCCTGCTTACATAAAAAAATTGCGCTTAAAACGCATTCAAAAAGTGCAGCAAAAAATTGCTTTTGAAAAGGCGTCACAGCATCTTGGCAGTAAAATCAAGGTTCTTGTCGATTTTTATGATCAAAACAGCGGAGAATATGTCGGACACAGCGAATTTCTTTCGCCATCAGTTGACTTTGATGTGAAAATTGTGGATAATGGAAATATAGAGATCGGGCAGATGTATGATGTGACTTTGACCGATTTCGAAAATAATAGTTTTAAAGGAGAAATAAAGTGAATTTACCAAATAAAATAACAATTTCTAGAATTTGTTTGATTCCGCTGGTTATATTTTTCTTTTTGGCAGATTTTATTCCTTATGGCAAGCTTGTGGCAGCGCTTATATTTGGAATTGCTGCAATCACAGATAATATAGACGGCAGAATTGCCAGAAAACGCAATTTAGTAACAGACTTGGGCAAGTTTTTAGACCCAATCGCTGACAAGGTTCTGGTTATGAGCGGGCTTCTTTTGGTTGTGGCTTATCCTATTTCAGGCGCAGGAATCGCACAAGCGCTTCCAGCAGTTATGCCAGTTTGGCTTGGAATAATATGCTCAATATTAATTTTGGCAAGAGAGCTTATCATCAGCGCATTTCGTCAAGTTGCTGCAACAAAAAAATTGGTGCTTGCGGCAGACAAATCGGGCAAAATTAAAGCATTTTTGCAAGATATAACAGTGTTTTTGTATATGATTTACGCTTTCCTTGTTGCGCAGTTTTATTCTTCAATCGAAGGAACTGCAAACACAGTTTTAAACGTGATTTTGATTGTTCTTTTGGTGGTTACAACAATTTTAACAATTACTTCGGGAATTGGTTATGTTGTTAAAAACTTCCACGTTTTAAAAGAGGACAAAAAGCCTGAACAAGAACTTGTGCAGTATGATCTCATTATTCCAGATGTTATGGGCGAGTTTATAGACGAGGGCGTTATAAGCGCAAATAAAATTGCTGACAGGTTTAATTTAGATAAAACTAGGGCAGAAAAAATTATCAGTGACATGACGGAATTGGGATACATCTCAGAAGATGGACAGGAGAGAGAAATTTTAATCAGTGAAAAAGAATATAAGCAGTTGTTTAGAAACTAGGAGAGAATTATGGATAAAAAATTGACAAAAGAAGATGCACTTTTAGAAGCGCTCAACCAAATTGAAAAACAATATGGCAAAGGCTCTATCATGAAACTTGGCGACAGCACAAATCAAAAGGTGGACGTTATTCCAACGGGTTGTTTAACTCTTGATTTGGCGCTTGGAATAGGCGGCGTGCCAAGGGGAAGAGTTGTGGAAATTTATGGGCCAGAATCATCTGGTAAAACAACCGTTTCGCTTCACATTATTGCCGAGGCACAAAAGATGGGCGGCACGGCTGCATTTATTGATGCAGAGCATGCTCTCGATCCAAGTTATGCAGAAAAACTTGGCGTGGTGCTGAAAGATTTGTATGTTTCTCAGCCTGATAACGGCGAACAAGCGTTGAATATTTGTGATATGTTGGTTCGCTCTGGCGGTGTGGATGTTGTGGTTGTCGACAGCGTTGCAGCACTCACTCCAAAAGCAGAGATTGACGGAGAAATGGGCGACAATCATGTGGGCTTGCAAGCAAGAATGATGTCGCAAGCGTTAAGAAAACTTACTGGCGCAATCAACAAAAGTAACACCACAGTTATTTTTATCAACCAACTGCGAGATAAAATCGGCGTAATCTACGGCTCGCCAGAGACAACCGCCGGTGGAAAGGCGCTAAAATTTTATGCCAGTGTCAGACTTGACGTAAGAAAAGGCGAGGCAATCAAAGATGGAGCAAACATAATTGGAAACAAAACCAAAGTTAAAGTTGTTAAAAATAAACTTGCGCCTCCATTTAAAGTTGCAGAGTTTGACATCGTTTACGGCAAAGGAATTTCTAAAACAGGCTGCATTGTGGATCTTGCTCAACAATTTGGGATTATCAAAAAATCGGGCTCTTGGTTCTCTTATCAAGATGAAAAGATTGGGCAGGGCAAAGAAAACACCAAAGCCTATCTTGAAAGCAATCCAGAAATTTTGCAAGAAATTGAAAAACAGATTATCGATGAAGTCAACAAAGACGGCTTGCCTCTTGATGTTGGCGGCGAAGAGGAATAATTAAATAAACCATTTATCGTTTTTTGGAGGTTGCGAGGCAATCTCCTTTTTTATTTTGAACGTATAAGTTTTACAATTTTGCTCTTCAAAACCGACGGTTATTTTCACTTCGTCTCCTTTGACGTTTAAAGTCAAATATTGGGCGTCTTTTGTGTCTGAAATCTGTTTTAGCAAGGTTTTTCCGTCATAGAATTTATATGTTAAATGTCTTAGCGGTTGAAAGGATATTGACACCCGATTGCCATCACTTTTTATGTCAAATTTGCTTTCTGGTATGGTGATAAAGTTTTGCGACACGTCTTTTGGCAGGTTAAAAATTGAAAAGGTGCAAGTTTGTTTAAAGCGCTTTGGCGTTTGTGGCGAGGCGAGTTCAAGTTTGTGTGAATTTTCAAGGCTGATAAGGTCTATTTCACGTTCTACAATGCTTTCGGGTTGGGTGAAAGCAAACGGCTGAGCGTGAGCGAAATAATTTTTGACGCATCTTGCAGGCTGATTGCCGCCTGCCACTGTGATTGGCGTGTTGTCAAGGTTGCCCACCCAAGCCACGCAAACCTCATCGCTTGTGTATGCAACACACCAAGCGTCCAAATTTTCCTTGCCTTTTCCAACCGTTCCAGTTTTTGCAGCGATAGGCATATTTAGTTCTTTCAGCACCTTTGCAGTTCCAGTTTTTGCAGCTTCTTGCAGCATTTGAGTTGTAAGAAATGCGCAGTCTTCTCGCAGCACTCTTTGACTTGAAGGTTTGTGATGATAGATTATCTTTCCATTTGCATCGGTTATGTATTCCACAAATTTGGCAGAGGCAAAAGCTCCTCCATTAGCAAATGTTGCGTAGCCATCGGCGATGTTTTTTAAGTTGACTCCGTATCGCATGCCGCCGAGCGCCAGAGCGTAGGAGTTGTCTTGCTCATCAAATTCTATGCCCATGCTTTGAGCATAACTTTTGGCTTTGTCTATTCCAACATAAGAGAGCACTTTAATTGCTGGAATGTTGATAGATTTTGAAAGAGCCTCTGTGGCTGAAACATAGCCGTGGAATTTGCCGTCAACATTTTTGGGATTGTATTCTCCAAGTGCGAGTTGCTCGTCCAAAATTTGAGTGGAGGGCGAGATTATATCTTCATTGATTGCAGGTGCATACACAAGCAGTGGCTTGATTATAGAACCTGGTTGGCGCTTGGCACTTAAAACTTTGTAGGCGCTGTTTGCTTGATAGGCTGTGATAGCGTTTTTGTGGCAATCTAACACTATTGCAGCATGATCCGCTCCGTTAAAGTTTTCTTTTTGAAGAGAGTCGCAAAGCAACGCTTGTTTTTCTGTGTCAAGATAGGTGTGAATCTTGTAGCCATTTAATGCAATGGTTTTGGCTGGGACTTTCAAAATTTCGCAGGCTTCATCGAGTGCGGCTTGTGAATAACTGTTAAGCGGATTTTCATTTTCTGAAAGCAGTTGCAGTTTTATTGGAGTTTGCTTTGCTTTTAAACATTCTTCTTGCGAGATATATCCATTTTTTTGCATTTCGCTTAGCACCAAGTTTCTTCGCTCGAGAGCGTTTTGCGGCTTTAAAATTGGCGAATATTTGTTTGGCGATTTAATCATGCCGGCAAGCAGCGCGCCTTCTTCAAGGTTTAGTTGCGAGGCAGGTTTTGAAAAATAGTAGTTTGCTGCGTTTTCAATGCCGTAGCAGTTGTTGCCGTAATAAATCACGTTAAGATAGC